>NZ_JAZUMY010000086.1:0-33314 GCF_045603845.1 Methanobrevibacter sp. | reverse complement strand
TAGGGAAACAGAAGTATCCTATGAAATGCTTAATACTTCTCAATATTTAAAAATTTTTTGTATCCCATTTAATTCTGAACAAGATTGCATATCTAATGAAGAAACAATTAAAAATTATTTTAAAAAATCTGATTTTCATGACAGATGGTTATATAGAGTAAAAAATGTTGCTGTTATAATTGAAAGATATGAAGAAGCATATAGTTCCCATAAGGGTGAGGTTATTGCTCTTGAATTTGATGCTGCCACAGTAAAAATTAAGGATAAGAATAAATTTGTTAGTAAGTTTTAATTGTTTAATAATGTAACTAATGTTTGTTTTACTTTGAGGAATCATCCTCAAAGATTTTTATTTTTATTATGAAGTATATTAATTATGCTGAATGTTAGATATTAGTTAGTCTATGTGATTATTTTTGGTGTTGCAATTCCTTTTGCAACTCTATTGCAGTCCGATTGCTACTTCTGAAATTTTCACTATGAAAATCTGAATTGGGGTTGCAATTAGTTTGAAACAAATGTTTTTTCATGAAATAGGATAAACATTAATCTTTTTTCCACCAAATCAAAATCCAGTCAGCCTTATCTTTTTTGTTGTATAACTTTCCGGTTTCGGAATCTTTGGTGAGAATATTTCCTAAGTATTCTTTTAATTTATCCTTTTCTTTATCATTCAACAGATCAAGGCGGAACTTACCGTTGTCCATAGCCTCTTCAATATTGTCATATTCCCTGTATGCCTTAATGTCCAGTCTTTCTACATTTGCATATATTCCCATGTTGAATAATATGTTGAAAAGGTAATTGTGTCCTGGGAAGTGCTTGTTTTCACGGCCGATGTATTCATTGAAGTCCCCTTCTATTTTCCAGTTTTCAGGACCGAATAATGTAATGAAAACATACTTATTGGCTATTTTATCAATGGTTTTTAATGTTTCTTTTATTGGAATGATTCCGTTAAGTGACCTTGATGCCAAAACGACGTCATGAGGACCTACCTCTTCATAAGTAATTTCCTCAAGTGGCTTTAAAATAGTTTTAACATTATTAATTCCTTTTTCTTCAGCCCTTTCATTTAACAGTTCAAGCATTTTAGGTGAGGAGTCAACCCCAGTAACGCTTCTCACTTTTTCAGCTAAAGGAAGTGTGATTGAACCTTCACCACATCCCAGATCAAGAACGCTGTCGTTTTCATCCAAAATCAGTTTTGAAAACAACAAGTCATGGTAATCGTCTTTTTTAGCTCTTTTGTGAAATGAAACCGCAGCTTTGTCCCAATCTTTTCCACGGTCTTCTTTTTGCGTTAACTGTTCAGCCCAGAATTCATCCCATTTCACTTCATCAGGGTTTTCAATGCATTGCTTCATGATTACACCTCTGTTTTTCCATCAAGTACATTTTGATAATCTTCATAGTTTTCCTTAAGCAGACGTGGAATTTCCAGCTCATATGGGCAGTTGTCCACGCACGCATAGCATTCCATACAGTCAAGGGTCTTGTCCATCATTTCCTGATATTCTTCAGTCAGGTAAGGCTCTGCCGGAAATCTTCTAATCCAAAGGGACATTCTGGCGCATAAACTAATATTAATGCCTTCGGGGCAGGGCATGCAGTATCCGCAGCCTCTGCAAAAGTCTTCGCCTAACTGTTTTTTATCATTTTCAATTGCTGATATTAGTTCATCATCCAAAACAGTCTTTTCGTCATATGACAGGAATTCATCAAGCTCTTCCATTTTCTGAATTCCCCATATCGGAAGCACATTGTCGAACTGGTTAATGTATGCGTATGACGCTTTGGAATTTGTAATAAGTCCTCCACCCATTGCTTTCATTGCAATAAAGCCAACATCAAGTTTTCTGCATTTATTCACCAAATCAATTTCTTCTTGGCCGCTTAAATAGGAAAATGGGTATTGTAGTGTTTCATATAATCCTGAATCTATCGCTTCATGTGCTATTGTTATTTTATGTGTTGTAATTCCAATATGATTAATTAATCCTTCTTCTTTTGCTTCAAGCATTGCTTTATATAGGTTGTCTTCGCTTTTTGGACAGAATGATATATTGTGGAACTGATACAAATCCAGATAGTCAGTCTTCATGCTTTTGAGGGATTGGTCAAGCTGTTTCCAGAACTCTTCAACCTCTTCGGCGGCGCCTTTGCTTGCAAGATAGATGTTTTGCCTCACATCTTCGAAAGCTTTGCCTAATTTGGCTTCGCTGTCCGTATAGAAATGGGCAGTGTCATAGAAATCTATTCCATTTTCATATGCATGGTGCAGGATTTCAACTGAATCGTCCATATTTCTTCTTTGGATAGGCAAAGCGCCAAATCCATTTTTATTAACTTCCAAATTTGTTTTTCCAAGTCTCATTTTAATAACCAATCATTTTTAATATTACATATAGTATAAGAATGATAATTAATATTATAATTGATGTTCTGGCTGAGAAAAATCTTGTCTTTTTGAATTCCTTGTCTTCAACTTCTCCGGTTTTCATTATTCTTTCCTTTTCAAAGGAACATTTCTGATAAATTGCTTCCAAATCTTTAGGAAGTCTTCCATGTTCATTCAACAGATTAATGGTTTTGTTGAGATATTTTATTGCTTCACCGTCATTGCCTAATTTCACGCAACAGAATGCCGCTTTGTAATTGAAGTTTGTAAGCAATTCCAAATCATCAACCTGCTTTTCATAATCAATACAGTTGTTATAGAATTTCAATGCATCCTTATATTCATGAAGTTCGTATAATGCATCTCCTTTGGCATTAAATGCAATGATTGTGTCTTCATTTAGGAGGGACTTGTCCAAATATTCAAGAGCTTCATTATTTTTCCCATTCTTTTGAAGCATCTGGCCTTTATATAAATCTGACTTTGTATCTCCGCCGAACTGACTTTCGTATTTGTCCAGATTCTTTAATGCTTCATCATATCTTTTTGCCTGAATGAGAAGTTCAATTTTTCCCATAATGACTTCTTTTTTTGATATTCTTGGCTTTTCAATGGGGGAATATGATTTATATTTTTCCTCTGCCTTGTCCATATATTCTAAAGCTTCATCAATCTTATTTTTATTAAATCTGGACAATGCCTTATCACAGATTACATTAATGGAACGTGGTTGTTTTTTAAGGTATTCGTCAAAGTATTTTTCTCCATAATCTCCATCGCCATGGGTTTCATCGTAATACTGGTAATATAATCCTTTTTCTTCTAAAGCAAGCAAATAGTCTTTTTCAATTAATAAATCCATGATTGTTAAATAGGAGTCTACATCATCTTTCCCGTGTCTTTTTTTAGCAAGCTTGAATGCCTCTTCATAGTTTTCATCTTCAATATATAGCTTTGCTGTTTCTATAGCATCACTCATTTTATCAACCTATATTAATTTATCAAACTCCATTTTTTCATAACTACTCTTAATTAAATTTGTTTTTTCAACTTAAAAACATTAAGTATTTTTATATCTTAATTTAAATATTAATAATAGTTAAAGAGTTTTGTAATTACTCTAATTACTTATTTTTATTAAAATTTAGAATGTGATGATTAAATGAATGATTTAGAAGAAATTGTATATAAGCATGCTTTATTGAATGCTGCCAAACATAAGGGAAGTGCAAATCCGGGTGCTGTAATGGGTTCTATCATGGCAAATGAACCTGAACTCAGAAGCAGAGCAAAAGAAATAGGACCTCTTGCAGGAAAAATCGTAGCACAGGTAAACGCTTTGTCTGCAGAAGAGCAAGCCAGTGAAATGGAAAAGTATGATGTTGAAGTTCAGGAAAAAAAGAAAGTGAAAGAAGTTGGACTTCAGGAGCTTCCTGGAACTCATGAAAACATCGTTTTACGTTTTGCTCCAAATCCTAGCGGACCGCTTCATATCGGACATTCAAGAGCAGCTGTTCCTAATGCCGAGTACGTAAAAAGACACAACGGTAAATTGATTTTAAGAATTGAGGACACAGATCCGAAAAGGGTATATGAAGATGCATATGAAATGATTCCTCAGGATTTGGAATGGCTGGGAATCAATCCGGATGAAATCATTTACCAATCCGACAGATTTGATATTTATTACGATTATGCACGTCAGCTGATTGAAAAGGGTGCGGCATACATGTGTACATGTGACGGTGCAACGTTCAAGGAATTGAAGGATAATTGCCAGGCCTGTCCTTGCAGAGACAATTCAGTTGAAGAAAACTTGGAATTATGGGATAAATTCGATACCATGGACGCCGGACAAGCAGTATTAAGGGTAAAAACTGATATCAACCATAAAAATCCGGCTATTCGTGACTGGGTTGCAATGAGACTGGTTGATGAAACCCATCCTAGATTAGGCAATAAATACAGAATATATCCTATGATGAATTTCTCTGTTGCAGTGGATGACCATCTGATGGGAATGACTCATGTATTGAGAGGAAAAGACCATTTGGCCAACAGTGAAAAACAGAAATACCTCTATGACCATATGGGATGGGACTTGCCTGAATTCATACATTACGGCAGATTGAAAATGGAAGATATCGCATTAAGCACTTCCAAAGCCCTTGCAGGTATTGAAGACGGAACCTACAGCGGATGGGATGACCCAAGGCTTGGAACATTAAGGGCAATAGCAAGACGAGGTATTGATCCAAGAACAATCTATAATTTAATCACTGAAATAGGTGTTAAAATGGCGGATTCAGCTATCAGCTGGAAAAAAATCTACGGTTTAAACCGCAATTTCCTAGAACCTATAGCTAACCGTTATTTCTTCGTCGAAGACCCTCAGGTCATTGAAGTCAAAAATTATGAAGATGGAGACATTGTCATTGAAAGGCCACTTCACGCTGACCATTTGGATAGGGGTAACAGATTGCTTCCATTCAACGGCACTGCATATCTGGCAAAATCAGATATAACTGATGGAGTATTCAGATTGATGGATGCAGTCAATGTTGATATTAAAGATGGCGATGTAACTTATAATTCAGCATCCTTTGAAGAGGCAAGGGATTTGAAAGCCAGAATCATTCAATGGGTTCCTGTTGATGACAATGTCAAAGTCACTATTGTCATGGATGATGCATCTCTTAAAACAGGTCTTGGAGAATCTGCATTGTCTGATTTGAAAGTCGGTGATATTGTTCAGTTTGAAAGGGTTGGATTTGCACGTTTGGATGAGATTAAAGACGATGAATTGATATTTTACTATGCACATAAATAGGTGATTTCATGACTTTATTTGCAAACGGGTATGTGAATTTGCAAATGCCCAAGGATTTTGATCCGATTCCAAATAAGGGAGATTTTGCTGAGCTGTCTTTAGTCAATCCGTCTATTCCTATGACAATTAAATTTTCAATATCTCCTACATTGGCAGGTCTTCCGGACATAAAAAATGAAATGGAAAAACAATTGGAGTCAAATCATAATATCAGTGTTGAAACTGCTGATTTCATTGCAATAAACGATGATATTTATTATATGGTAATATCATCAATCAGAACTGATGACAGTGAAATACGCAGAAATGAATTCATGTTTGTCAAGGATGACAATCTATACACTTTCGAATTCGTTTATCCTTATGCTGATGCTGAACTGGATGACTTCTATTTAAATATAATAAGATCACTTGACATAAAAAAAGCAAAATATGTGTTATGTGATGGTGGTTACAAAATTAATGAAAATTAAAAAAAGATATATTTTTTAATATATCTTTTTGATATCGCCAGGTTTAATGGTGATATCCTGTCTTCTGTATTTTACCTTAATATCATCGCCGTTAATGGAGTATACTTTACTGGAATAGGTTTCTCCATCATGGTTATAGATGATTTCATCACCTTTGCGAAGAACTTCCTCATTATTGTTGATCATTACTTTAAGACTGGACTTTTCAGGTATTGCTTTTGGTTTAGGAATCAACTCTTCAGTAGTGTCTACCGTTTGTGCTGAATTATTTTTAGCAGTTTCAAATACTCTGCGTGTATTTTCCTGTCTTAACTGTTCTTCAGGGGTTGGTTCAACATAATCAACATGTGTTTCGTTTATAATAGGTTCCCAGTCATCATAATCATCGTATGTTTCATATGCATCTTCAGTATAAGAACCGACATTTCTAATAAACTCTTCGTTAACTTCATTATCCTCTTCAGGTTCTGATATTAATCTTTCACGAATGTCTTTTACAATTCCTGAGTTTTTAATGCTGTTAGTGAATTTGGCTAAATCTTTTCTGTAATCAAGATCGCTCAATTCTCCGTTTTCATCTTCAAACAGATTGGATGAATCGATTGAAGCACCGAATTCGTAGTCTTCATCAGCACCGGATAAAATACTAATGCTATCTTCTTCAACTTTGGTTGGTGATTTTAAAGTTGGTGATTTGATTTCATCTTCTTCTGAAATGGCATCACTAATATTTTCAACTTTTTCTTCTTCAGGTGCACTTTCTTTTATTTCTTCGACTTTTTCTTCTTTAACATCCAATGTTTCTTGAATGGTTGTTTCTTCTTTTTCGCTTTCTTTTTTGATTACAGCATCAGTAATGGATTTGCTTTCTGATATTTCAGGGACTTCCTCTTTTTCAGGTTCATTAGTTGCTGAATCAATAGCTTCTGCAATATCTTTTTGTGATGCAACAGACTGTGGAGTTAGGTCTTCACTTTTTGTAGATTTAATTGCTTCTGCAATTTCATGCATTTTTTCAATGCTGCTTCTAATGTCTGTAATATCCTCTTCACTTTCTTTTGATTCCTTATTCTTTTTAATACTTTCTTTTATGTCGGAATTATCTTCAATTTCTTTGGTTATTGTTTTGGATTCTTTTTCTCTTTCATTGTCTTTTCTTTTGGATTCTTTGATTAATTCATCAATAGTAAATAAATCTTTCAATTCATGTTTATTTTCAGTTGTTTTCTTGAAACTGACGTCCTGATTTTTATCATCTTTATTCGGGTTCATAATATCTCTCTGGGTTTCGGTTATTGGTTCTTGGAATTTTTGAACATTATCATCATAATTAATAAGAACTTGATTTTGGGAAGAATAACTAATATTTCTATTAATGTTGTTCTCAGCTGCTTTTGGAACTATATATGGATTAAATTCTTTTTCTGGTTTTGTTCCTTCTTTTCTAAGGGTAATTTCGGGTTCATCATTAGAAAAAGGGTTTGTAATTTGATTAGTGTGTTCAGTTATTATGTCTTTGGCAGTATTTTCTTTTTCAGAAACCATCTCCTGCAATGGATTTTTTGTTGTTATTTCTGAAAAATCAGTCTCTTCGTCATCTTTATCGTTATAATATAATTTTACAATAATGATTCCTATTATTCCAACTATCGCAATGCATGCCCACACCAATATCAATGTTTCGTTCATTTAATCCACTTCTTATTTTTCATTTTTTTAATGTTACAGTATTATATATTTATTTAAATTCTTTATTATAAAGTTTTATATTATTTTTTAATATTGTTTTAAAACATCTTGTTTCATTTTAAACTTCTTTTAAAGTTTAAATTAAATAAATTGTGAGGTTATATGATTTATTTTTAATTTTAGAGTAATCTTATTGGGTTTTTAATTAACTTTTTTTAATTATTTTTTTTCTTATAACTCTAATGATTTCACTATATTTTCATTCAAAACTTAATTTCATTTGTCAAATAGTTAAATTGAAAATAATCGTTTATTTTTTATCAAAATATATTTTTAACAAATCATTTTATATATTTTGAAAATGATAGTATTAATATAATGAAATTTTAATTATTGAGAAGGTTGAATCATGGTTGTTAAAATTAATGAGAATTATCTTAAATTGAAAAGTAGCTATCTTTTTGTTGAAGTAGCACGTAGAGAAGCAGAATTTGTTAATGCAAATCCTGATGCAGATGTTATCAAAATGGGAATAGGTGATGTAACAAAACCTTTAGTTCCTGCCGTTATTGATGCATTTAAAAATGCTGTGGATGAAATGGCTGATGCGGATACATTCATGGGATACGGTCCGGAACAGGGTTACGGCTTTTTAGCTGAAGCCATAATTGAAAATGACTACAAACCTTACGGAATTGATTTGGATGTTGGTGAAGTATTCATCAGTGACGGCGCTAAATGTGATACCGGAAACATCCAGGAAATTTTCGGTTTGGATAATAAGATTGCAGTAACAGATCCTGTTTATACTGTTTATGTTGACACTAATGTTATGGCTGGAAGAACCGGTGAAATGGGTGATGATGGTATGTACGAAGGACTGACTTACCTTAAATGCAATTCTGAAAATGGATTTGTACCTGAATTACCGTCTGAACCAGTAGATATAATTTATTTATGTTATCCTAACAATCCAACAGGTACTACATTAACAAAAGACCAATTGAAAGTATTTGTTGATTATGCAAAAGAAAACAAGGCAATCATATTATTTGATTCTGCTTATGAAGCATTCATTCATGAAGATAATGTCCCTCATTCAATATATGAAATTGATGGGGCACGTGAAGTAGCTATTGAGTTCAGAAGCTTTTCAAAAACTGCAGGATTTACCGGAACCCGCTGTGCATATACTGTTGTTCCTAAAGAGTTAATTGCATATGACAGTGAAAATAATGCTGTTGAAGTAAATCCGTTATGGAACAGAAGACAGACTACCAAATTCAATGGTGTTTCTTATCCTGTTCAAAAAGCTGCTGAAGCTACTTATTCCGAAGAAGGAAAAGCTCAAATTAAGGAAGTGCTTGATTACTATATGGAAAATGCAAAGGTTATTAGGGAAAGCTTGACCGGCATTGGCCTTGAGGTTTATGGAGGAATCAGTTCACCATACATTTGGGTAAAAACTCCTAATGATATGGATTCCTGGGAATTCTTTGATATTTTGTTAAATGAGGCTAATGTAATTGGAACTCCAGGTTCAGGATTCGGACCAAGTGGTGAAGGATATTTAAGACTTACTGCATTTAATACATTAGAAAATACTAAAGAAGCAATGGATAGAATTTCAAAATTAGAATTTTAGGTGTTTACTTTGAAAACTGTTGAAGAACCAATTGTTATTCGTGAAGGTGATTCATTTAAATTAGTGCTGTCCAAATATGGTGCGATTGCATTGGATAAGCAGGAAAATTTATATGAATATATAGGGGATGTCGAAGGAGATTTGGATTTGGATAATGGTATCTTAAGTTTTGGAGATATTCAGTTTCCTGTTCAGGTTTTAGGCTTTTTCAATGATGATTTAAAACAATGGTCATGGGCATGGGACAGTGAAGATATTTTTGGTGCTGATTTGATTAAAGTGGCTGCTGAAATGAAGCAGGCAGGTATTGATGCAGGTATTCCTGAGTTTTCAAGTCCGATTATTCAGGCAGATTTCAATGCATGTCATACTTTATCTATGGCTACTGTAGGTATATTGGATTTAGGTGCTTATTATGCTATTAATGAAGATGGATTGGATATATTTGTAGCTATTGATTCCGATGAGATTCCTGAAAATAACAGTGTTGTAAAATTCAAAGATACGTTTTACACTTTCCAAAAGAACTTTAAAGTATATTCAAGAATAGCTTTTGACGCTTATACAAGACTTAAAGGATATAAAATCAAACATCATGATGACTTTGATGTAGCTTACCTTGGGGAAAGCCGTATCATTGTTGGCTTTACTCAAAGAGGCAATGTAAGAACAATTCAAATGCTGCTTGAAGAAGAGTGATTATTATGAACCCGGATTTAGTTGATGAAATAGAATATCTGATAGAATTGTTAACTAAATCAGGGTTTTTTTCAGCCGATGAAATACTGGAAATACTGGAAGATCAATTCATCGAGTATGATTTGGATTTTTCCGGATTCAATATTTCTTTAAATAATTTTAACAACAAAAACTTTTCAAATCTAGAAGAAACCTTTAATCTGCTGGCTGAAAAATCCATTATTGGTGTTCATAATTGTGGATATGACTTTGAGGAAGGAGTGAATGACATATATGAATTGTATGTCCATTTGATTAACAATAACTATTCCGCTCAGGGCTTTTGCTTTTACACGTTTGAAGATGTGGAAAATGCAATCGAAAACAATATCCTAAAAATAACCTTTGGAGATTTTCAAAGAGATGAAAATAAATCTTTAGAGATTGGAAAAACTGTTTATAATACGTTACTTGATGCAAATTTTGATTTAAACTGGAATGAGTCTGTCAATTCTCCAATTGAAATTATTAATTTTAATTGGGATAAAAAATTTGATGAAAGCAAGGAATATGAAATTGAAGGTGCTTATAATCTATTTACTGGTGATATGAATGAAGAGTGAATCTTTAAAATTGATTGAGGATGTCATAACTAATTTTGCTAAATTAACTTCTATTGATATTTCTGAGGATTCTATTTACTTGGAATTCATTGATGTTGAACTCGGATCTCCTAAAGATGAGGATTTTTCTTTATCAATGAGATTTGCGAATAATTCTTTTATTTCAATTTTTTATGATAATATATGGGATATCGAGTTTCTTTCCAAGTTCAATTATAAAATGCATTTTCTTCAGGAAGATTTAATCATGGATGTTCGCAAAATCAAATTTTTGGATTTTGAATATCTCAATACCTTTTTTTACAATTATTCAAAGAGCAAAAATTTTTCACTGGATAAAGATTTTGATGTCCACAATATTCGTTGCGATTTCTTTTGTTTAATTGAGCTTAACAATATCGCTATTGTTGTCGGCGGAAATGAAATGAATTTCTTCACTCCAAATGAAAGAATTGACGAGGATATTTTGAAGGAATTGTCCAATCAGTGGATGATGTACTATTTAACGTATCACCAAAAAAGAAATATCATAAAAGACCCTATGTGTGAAAATCATCCTTTCAACAGATAGATGTCTTTTTTATTTTTTTATTATTTTTGCATTGCTTTTAATTTAATGAAAGTGATGGTTAATATTTTCATGTTTTTTTAATGGATCTTATTAAATAATTAGTTCCAAAATGCATTTACGATGAAGTTGTACACGTCCCTCACACCGGAGAAGAATCCGTTGTACTGAGTATTGTGGATATTTGACATGTCATCTTCAATACGGTCATCAACTTCTTTGATAAATGTCTGGTTATCATAGTCGTGGGTTGTAAAGTAGTGTACCTGAATGGCATAATTAGTATCCTCTTTAGGGAAAACGTAATTAACGCCTATATGGCTCCAAGTAACATTGTTGTCTCTTGAAGGGTTTGTGAAGTATTCCTTGGATACCGGAACACCGCTTAAAGTACTGTTTTCTCTTTTTAATACTTCATAGCCTCCGTCTTCCATTGATGCAAATTTCGCATCCGAAATTCCCGTTATATGATCTTCGGGCCAATCGTCCCAATGGTCTATGTAAACGTATTCGTTTGTAATTGCATGAGGAGTTTTGGAATGATTTGTTAAATTTAATTCTTCAGTTGTATTCCAAGCTTGTGGAACAACAGCTTCACTGTGCCCGAAATCAATAGTTCTGTCAGTATGAACACTTAAAAAACTGTTGATACCGTTAATGTTCGCTGCAAAAAATATGATTATGATGGCTAGGATAACACTGCGTATCATATCTTCTCTTCTCATTTTTTTCCTCCTTTATGTTCTGTTTTAGCCCATTTACGTTCTCTTCTAGTCATCATACTATACATTGTCATAAAGAATAATGGGATTAAATGGAAACAGTAAACGTAATATTTAACAATATCTTTAATGAATTCAAGTATTCCTGGACTGTCTCTTGACAATGCAAGCATAATTCCTGGGAAAAATGAAATCATTGACAATATACCTACGATAAACGGAGCTTCCATCCTTATAATTGTTACATTGTGGAATAAGAACCAGGATATTGCATTAGCTAATGTGATTAAAAATCCGAAGAATATGAGTAGGTTGAAACTGTAGAATGAAATATGTTCGATAATCCCTAGTTTTTTAGCGAATGAAATTTTTGACCTTAATATTTTTGGAAGATAAACGAAAAATGTTTCAAAGTTACCTATTGCCCATCTAACTCTTTGTCTGAGGAACGGTTTCCATTCTGTTACTGCTTCTTGATAAATGGCTATTTCACCGCAATATCGTATTTTTCCACCTTCAAGCATTATTTTAACGGCAAGGTTCAAATCTTCGGTTACAGCAAATCCGTCCCATTTGCCTGAATCAATGATGGATTGCTTTTTAACGAATTGCCCATTTCCCCCTAAAAATCCGGTTCTGCCTAAATTGTCCTTTGCTCTTAGGGTATTTCCGAAACTTGCAAATTCGACATGCTGCATACGGGCTAAATAGTTTTCATCCTTATTGTACATTTTAACTCTTGACTGGACACCGTCTATTTCTGGATCTGCAACATATGCCACAATTTTTTCAATAAAATCAGGACATATTTTGGTATCAGCATCAAAAACTCCGATAATTTCTCCGTTTGACAGTGTCAATGCGTCATTTAAAACGAATCCTTTTCCTTTTCCGGATACCGGAGGTTTTCTTGTAACGATTTTCAATTGAGGAATGTCATTTTTTAAATTGGACAATATTTCGCCGGTGCTGTCTGTTGAACCGTCATTAATGACAATAACTTCATATTGCGGTTCGTCGTCAACATGATATTGTGATTCGCAGATACTTCTGACGGTCATTTCAATTGTTGCTTCTTCGTTATGCGCTGGAATGAAAATGCTGACAAATGGCTTTTCATAATCATATGATACTTCATCAGGTTTTTTAATACTGGCAATTGCATTGATAAGCATTGCTAAAGTTGGTATGAGCAATACCCATTGTAGCCAGGTTGCATTTCTTGATAAAATAGCTATTATAATTAGCGCAAAACATAAGACCATAAGAAAACTTGAGTCAGATTTTTCAACCAATAGTTCATTGTTCTTTTCAGAAATTCTGCTTTTTGCTTCAGCAACTTGTTGCATGTTCAGTTCATGTTTTCTAATAGCTACAGCCATCGCACGCTGCAATTCTTCCTTATCAATGTCTTTAATCAAATAACCGTATGGAGTAATAACAAGTATTTCGTCAATGACTTCATCAAAACGCATTCCAACAATGACTATATTTGGAATATTGTACTTTTCCAAATCTTTGGTTAATTTAATCAAATCAATGTTTTCGATTTCAGAATCCAATAAAACAAGATTTGGGGAAAATTTTATAATTTTGCTTTTAATGCTCTCTTTGGTGTCTGCTGAGCCAACAAAATTATAATCATAATCCTCAATGTATTCTCTTAACTGATTAATTAGTTCATTGTCTGAACTTATAACGAAAATGTCTGGATGAGATTGGGTTATTGAAGTAACTTCGCTTTTATTTTTCGAGTTCATTTTATCAAGTTACTTATTCGCTAAACCCTTGAGCATCGTTAATTTTTTCTGCTTCTAATTGTGCTCTTTTGATTGTAATTTTTAAGGTTTTGTCTAATTTGCTAATGTCATATGGTTTTGAAATGAATCCGTATGATCCCTTAACATTAGACTTTTCAAAAGTGTCTGTATCTGTGTTTGCAGTCAAATAAACGATAGGTATTCTCAATTCAGAAATAACTTCTGCTGCTTCGATTCCTTCCATATCTCCTTTTAATTTGATGTCCATTAAAACAACATCAGGAATTGTTTCTGCAGCTGTGTCAATTGCATCTTGTCCTGTATCTACAGTGTCTATTACCTGATAGCCTAATTCTTCTAAACTATATTTTAAATCAAGTGCAGTAATTGCTTCGTCTTCAACAATCAAAATTCTTTCATCCATTTTATCTCCCTTCCATTAGAACATTAAAACTTATGTACTTTATTATATTTAATTTTGTGTGTTCACTGGGATATTGTATGTTCCATCGTTAATGGGAACAACAATCTGAATCCAGTACCGTTCTCAACATCAATATGACTTATGCTTCCGTCTAACTGTTTGGTCAAGTTCTTAATAATCTCACAGCCAAGACTTTGTTTCATATCTTTTTTAGTTTTATTTATACCAACTCCATTATCTTTTATAATTAATTCTCCAGTATTTGCATCGATTTTTCTGAATACTTTGCTGATTTTTTTATTTTTCATTTCAGGGTCAGGGAACGCATGTTTTATTGAGTTCATTGTAAGCTCATCAACGACCAGAAGTAAAGGCGTTATGATTTCAATGGATAGATTAATGTCGTCTTTCACTTCTGATGTGAACTCAATTCCGTCCCTCAATCCGATCAGGTTTCTAAGCTTTGCATCCTGGTCTTCTATGTAATCCTGCAGGTTAATGTTTTTAAAGTCAGTCGTATTATATGTTTTTTCATGCAGCAAAGCAAGAGAAGACAGCCTTGATTGCATATGGTCAATGATTATGTTAGGCTGGTTTTTATATGCCCTTTTCTCCAGGTTAAGGAAACTGTTCAATATCTGAAGATTGTTTTTCACCCTGTGGTGAACTTCTTTAATCAATACTATTTGATGTTCGTTTGCTTCTTGCAATGCATCTTGTTTTTTCCTCTCTTCAGTAATATCGGTTAAAAATCCGATACTGTGTTCTTCTGTTCCAAATTCAAATACTTCAATATAAATTTCACATACTTTCTGATTGTTTGAATCTCCTTTTACATTATATGTGAATGTTTCATCGAGTTCATGGATTTCTCTATTGAATAATTTTCTGAATGCATCAACAGTATCTTGTTCAACAATATTTTCAACAATTACTCTTTCATTGGAGTAAGTTTCTTTATCTTCCTCCACAATATTGTAGAAACCTTTACTGTATTCATAATTTTTCTGGTCTAGAGGGTCTATGAGTAGTGCTAGCTTTTTGGAGTTTTTAAATCCGTTTAATAAAAAGTCAATAGGCTTTGTCATTTCTTTGTTGGAACTTCTTGTTATATCTTTGATTAAACCGTATCTGCTTCTTAACGTTCCATCTTCATGGAATTTTGAATAAAGACTCAAATCTAAATATTTCAATACACCATCTTTTGTCCTAATTCTGATAACTGTTTCATATTTAGGAGTTTTTTCATCTAAGACTTTCATCATATTTTCAACAATAGGTTTGTCTTCAGGTATTACCAAATCGAAGATGATGTTATAAAACTCATCGTTTTCCTCTCTTGAACGCCTGATTATATTATAAATTCCCTGTGTCCATGAATATTTGTCATTGATTTTGTAGTAACTTCCTGTTTGAGATAAGTATTCAATAAAATCTGCCTTGTTTTCACCTTCTGTTCTGTTTTCTCCGGTGTATTTCAAATCAGAAATTAAAATTACCTTTCCCAAATCATTTATGACTTTTACATTGGAAAATCTGGCCAATTTATCATTTTTATAGTATTGAATACGCATTTTCTTTGTCTTTTTCGTTTTATAAACTTCATAAAATGTATCATGCAATATCTCATGAAAAGCCGGTGAAATCTGACTTATCAATCGTCCGGAAATATCTTTTGTGTGAATATTTGCCCTTTCAAGCGCACTCAGACCCATCATTTCTATCACGAAATCTTCACCGTCATTATATGGAGTGAAAATATTTATATCACATGGAAGATTCCTCAATGTCTTTTTAAATGGAATTTGCATGCCATCAGTGACCGGTTCAGCAGGCTGATACATCTCTTTTTCAGTAGTATCGTATATACTGACCTCTAATGTGTCCTCCAATTTCCTATATGCTTTTTCTATTCTCATCTCAATCAGCCCCATCCATATCTTCTAGTTCATCCTCAAAACTTGTCGGGAAAACTATTCTAAAAGCGGTTCCCACATCACTATCCAAAATTTCTATTTTACCGTCCAGCTGTCTAGTTAAACTGTTTACTATTTCCCATCCTAAATTATGATTTATCAGTGTTTCCGGACTTTCCAGACCAACACCATTATCTTTTAAAATAAATTCGCATGTATTTTCATCAACAAAATCGATTTTCTTGCTTATTGTCTTATTTTCCATTTCTGGGTCAGGAAATGCATGCTTTATCGCATTCATTGTCAGTTCATCCACAATTAATAATAGTGGAGTAATTATTTCAATTGACAGATGAATGTCCTCATTAATGTCTGATTCGAAATTAATGTTTTTGGCACTGAATAGTCCTTTCAATGTTTCATCCTGATCTTTGATATAGTCATTCAAGTTAATGTTCAGGAAATCTGTTGTATTGTATGTTTTCTCGTGCAGCAGCGCAAGTGAAGAAAGACGTGCCTGCATGTTGTCCAAAATAAGATTCGGATTATTTCCATAAGCACGGCGCTCCAGGTTAAGGAAACTGTTCAGTACCTGCAGGTTGTTTTTCACTCTGTGGTGAACTTCCTTAATCAGAATGTTTTTATTTGCATTGGATTCAATCAGTTCCTGCTGTTTCTTGCGCATGTCTGTAATATCAGTTAAAAATCCGATGCTGTGCTCATTATTACCGTAAGTGAATTTCTCAATAAATAATTCACATACTTTCTTGTGGTCAGGGTTTCCGTTGACTTCATATGTGAATATGCAGCTTATCTCATCAAGTTCGCCATTTATTAATTTGTAGAGTTCTTCTCTGATATTGTCCTCAACTATGTTTTCAATAATATCTTTGTTGTGAATGTACTTTTCATGAGGAATTTCAATCATGTCATAAAATCCTTCACTGAACTCATATCTTTTGCTTAAAGGCTCTACAAGTAGGGACAATCTTGAATTGTGATTAAAACCGTTCAGCATGAAGTCGACCGGACGGGTCATGTGCTTGTGTGAATCAAGGCTGACGTCTTTGAACAATCCGTAATGGCTTATGACGTCTCTGTTTTCGTCAAATTTGGAGTAAAGATAAGTGTCCAGATATTTGATGTGTCCGTCTCTAGTCTTAATTCTGATAATGTTTTCGTAAGTGTCTGTTTCGGGACTCATTGTTTCAAGCAACTCTTTTACTAAAGGCTTGTCTTCAGGTATTACCAAATCAAAAATAATATTATAATATGCATCGTTGGATTCGCGTGTTCTGTTAATTATGTTATATATTCCTGGAGTCCATGTGTATTCGTTCCGTGTTTTATAATAGCTTCCGGTTTGTGAGAAATATTCAATTAATGTGGATTTGTTTGCGTCATCCTCAATTTTTTTCTCTTCATCGCTTTTTTCAGCCTTATTTTTATCAACATAATCTGAAATAATGAAAAGTTTGCCGTCATCACAAAGGACATGCACATTAGTCAATGTCTGGATTTTATCACTGATATAGTAATAGACTCTCATAGCTTTTGGCTTTTTGGTTTCAAGAACTTCTTTAAATGGTTCCTTTAATATTTCATAGAAAAAAGGAGAACATTCACTTAATTTACGGCCTTCAACATCTTCCAGGTTAATATTTCCTCTCTCCAGAATATTCCAACCCATACGATTGATAATATAGTCTTCACCATCATCAATCGGCGAAAACATATTTACATCGGACTGCACATATTTTATGATATTGCTGAGAGGAATCTTTTCAGGTTCCTTTACCTTTGGAGCTTCTTCAAACAAATCAATCTTGTTGATATTGTATGCTCGAATCTCCTCAAGGTCTTCCAACTCTCTATATTGTCTTTCAATATGCATATTAATTACCTTGATTTTTTTTCATTATGTATGAATATATTATTATATTTAATATTTAAAATGTTGGAAAAGCTTTTTAATCATAAATAATATAATAGTAATGGTTGAAGATTTTTTTATTTTCAAATTATATTAATTTTTAAAAGGAGTTATTAAATGACTTGTAGTATTTTAGTAGGTGGAGCATGGGGTGATGAAGGTAAAGGAAAATGTATAACTTACCTTTGCAGCAACGATAAACCTTCCATTATTGCTCGTGCAGGAGTTGGTCCGAATGCAGGCCATTCTGTAGAGTTCAATGGTGAAAAATATGGTTTAAGGTTAACCCCATCAGGTTTCGTACATACAGATGCTAAACTCATGATTGGGGCTGGAGTTTTAGTAAATCCTGATGTACTGTATAAAGAATTTGAAGATTTATCTAAATACAATGTAAAAGAAAGAATGTCCATTGATTCCAGATGTGCAATCATTGATGAAAGTCATTTGGACAGGGATGTTAAATCTGAGCATTTGGCTAAAAAAATAGGAAGTACAGGTTCCGGTTGCGGACCGGCAAATTCCGACCGTGTAATGAGAACAATCAAACTCGCACGTGATATTCCAGAACTTGAAGATTATATTACAGACGTATCACTTGCATGTAATGAAGCTATTGATGATGGTGAAGGCGTTTTCATAGAGGGATCACAAGGTTTTGCTCTTTCACTTTATTATGGTACATATCCGTTCGTAACCAGTAAAGATACTACAGCATCCACCTTCGCTGCTGATGTCGGTGTCGGCCCAACTAAAGTGGATGAAGTCATTAATGTATTCAAAGCTTATATTTCACGTGTTGGCGAAGGACCGTTCCCAACAGAAATGACTCAGGAAGAAGCTGAAAGCAAAGGTTTGGAAGAATATGGTGTTGTAACAGGACGTCGTAGACGTATAGGATACTTTGATATGGAATTGGCTAAAGAATCCTGCAGAATAAATGGTGCAACCCAAATTGCTTTGACATGTGTTGACAGATTATATCCTGACTGTGCAAGGACACAGGATTATGGTGATTTGTCTGCCGAAACCAAAGCTTTCATTGATGAAATCGAAACTGAAACCGGTGTGCCGGTCACTATCATTT
Organism: Methanobrevibacter sp.; assembly: GCF_045603845.1. Taxonomy (GTDB): domain Archaea; phylum Methanobacteriota; class Methanobacteria; order Methanobacteriales; family Methanobacteriaceae; genus Methanocatella. Next base: position 14,565 of record NZ_JAZUMY010000086.1, on the reverse strand, counting down.
CAACAGGTCCTGATTTAAAGGACACTATTGACTTGAGAAAAGAATTATTATAGAGCTCATAAGAGCTTTTATAACTTTTTTTTTTAAAATTTTTCACATTTGATGTTTTTGCATTTGTTTTTGATTGTTGTTTTATACAACATTTAAATATTATTTAATAATATAATTATTCAATAAGTGATAATTATGATTGATATTAAATTAACTGATGATTGGGATAAGGTTTTTCCAAAAAGTGAAAAAGTATCTCACAAAAAAGTAACTTTCAAAAATAGGTATGGAATAACTTTAGTTGCTGATTTATACAAACCTAAGGACACAATGGATAAATTACCTGCTATTGCATGTTGTGGACCATTTGGTGCTGTTAAGGAACAGGTTTCCGGTCTTTATGCTCAAACTCTGGCTGAAAGGGGATTTTTAACGATAGCATTTGATCCATCTTTCACAGGTGAAAGTGGCGGTCAGCCAAGAGATATGGCCTCTCCAGATATTAATACTGAAGATTTTCAGGCAGCAGTGGACTATTTGATAACTTCCGATGAGGTTGATGGTGACAGAGTGGGCATCTGCGGAATCTGTGGATGGGGAGGAATGGCTATAAATGCAGCTAGTCTTGATACCCGTATTAAAGCAACAGTAACTTCCACAATGTATAATATGACTCGTGTAACTGCCAAAGGTTATTATGATGAAGCAGATAATGCTGATGCAAGATATGAAATGAAAGTAGCTTTAAATAATCAAAGAACTGAAGACTTTAAGAATGGCGAATATGCAAAAGCTGGAGGGGTTGTAAAAGAAGTGACTGAGGATATGCCTCAATTTGTAAAAGATTACCATGATTTCTACATCGAAGATTTGGGTTATCATCATAGGTCTCCGGGTTCAAACGATGGATGGAATGTTGTTGGTTGTATGTCCTTTATTTCTCAGCCAATTATAGCTTACTCTGATGAAATCAAATCACCAGTTCTGATGATTCATGGTGAAAATGCCCATTCCAGATATTTCTCTGAAGATGAATTTGAAAAATTAACTGGGGATAACAAAGAATTAATGATTATAAAGGGTGCAAATCACACCGATTTATATTATAAAACTGATGTTATTCCGTTTGAAAAAATAGCTAGATTTTATAATGAAAATTTATAATTGATGAAGTTTTTTCATCAATTCAATTATTTTTTTGCAATCACAACTAAAATATAATCGTTTTCTTTTTTGTAACTTTTAACATTGCTGAATCCTGCATTAAGCAGGTATTCTTCCAGTTGTGGTGCAGTATAAACGCTCATTCCTTCTACAGTTTTCAACCATTTTTCATCATCCGGGTGATTTCCATTAGTTCCCTGCGCAATCATGAATTGTCCGTTATCTTTAATGATTCTTGCAACTTCTTTAAATGTATTTTCAATATCTGGCCAAAAGTAAATCGTCTCAAATGCAGATACTAAATCGTATGTTTCATCATCAATGGGCATGTCGCTCACATCAGCCAGAATGACTTCACATCTTTTTTCTTCAACAGCTGTTTTGTTTCTTTTAATTGATTCTGCTACAGAAATTTCAGAATAATCCAGTCCGTTAACGTTATTTTCTGTTAATTTGAGAAATTTTTCTATATTGACTCCACCACCGCATCCGATATCGAGGATTTTGTCATTATTATTGACTTTCACACATTCAAATGCAAATTCGGAGATGTCCTTATGGTTTTCATTCATGTTCTCGATTGTCTGAATTCCTTCTTCGCCATGGGGTTTCATGCATTGGGTAATTTTTTCAGTGTCCATATTTCTATTATTTCTATTCTATTAATTAAAATTTTAAATATAACAATTGTTAATATATTTAAGTGAAGTGGTATTATGGATTTAATCAGACAAAGTGATGTTATTCAATGGAAAGATGGGGAATATAAAACAATTAAAGAAAACAGCGTAAACGACGAATATACTTATTTATTCATTGATTATTTGCCTCCACGCAAGTTTTCAACGTATCCTGAGGATTTGGAGGATTTTGCTGTAGGTTATTGTTTGGGTGAAGGATTAATTAAGGATTATTCAGACATTAAATCAATCCAATTGGACGGAACAAATGTACTGGTCACAACAACTCTTTCACATGACTCTGAAGAGGATTTGGAACAAGAGGGCATAGTCCAGCAGAAAAAAGGCAACTGTGAACATGCTTGTGTCTGCAGGCTGCTTGAATATCAGGGAGTCAATTCCGACAATGCTGGAGGGATTCGGTCCGATCTTGAAACAATCGAGCCGATTCACTCAGACTTGACGGTTGATGCAACACAAATCATTAAGGACATCAAACATCTGACTGATGAGGCTAAAATATGGCAAAAAACGGCAGGAGTACATGTTGCACAACTTAAATATGAAGATAATATAATCATTAGAGAGGACGTCAGCCGTCATGTAGCCGTTGATAAAGTGATTGGAGCAGCTTCTAAAGATGGATATGACTTTTCAAAATGTTACATTTCATATAGTGGAAGAATGCCTGCAGACATGTTAATCAAGGTAATTCGTGTAGGAATTCCAATAATTATTTCAAATGCGGCTCCTGCAGCTTCAGGTATTGATGTGGCCGAAGCAGGTAACATTACAATGGTGGGTTTTGTTCGTGATAACCGGTTCACTGTTTTCACAGCACCTGAGAGAATAAATTTAGAAAAATAGAAAGATTTAGAGTTCATCTAATGAAAATGAACCGAAATCTAACAAATCATATGTTAATATTTTTGGAGCAACTGTAACTTTTCCAATTCCAGTTATTATTTTGTAGGCTTCAAAAGCTTCAAGACAGCCTATTATGTTTGGTGTTGGTCCGATAACTGGAGGAACACCTGAAGTTACATTTTTCAAGTCATTAATCACATCATCATTTAATTCTTTTCCAATGGATGGGAGATTAAACATTTCTTCATATGTCTTATCGCTGTTTGGCAGGAATACTGTAATTTGGCCTTGTGTTCCATGGATTGCACCGTGAATGTATGGAATTCCTAACTCTTTAGCGGTTCTGGAAACTATCACTCTTGTTAAAACGTTATCCAATGCATCAATGACAATATCGGAATCTCCGATTACCTTTTTGATATTGCTTTGGTCCACATGCTCGTTAAAGGTAGTCGTTTTAACATAAGGATTTATCAATCTTACCTTATCTGCTGCAACGGCACTTTTTTCAAGACCTAAATCAGGTAAGCTGGCTAATGTCTGTCTGTTTAGATTTGATAGGTCAAATGCATCCTTGTCCACTAAGACAAGTTCTCCAATACCCATTCTGGCAAGCATTTCTATGGTTTCTCCACCTATTCCTCCACAGCCAATGACTGTGATTTTAGCGTCTTTGAATCTTTCCTGTTCGCTTCTTGTTACTATACTCATTTGACGGGATGCAATTTCCCAGTATCCGTCACCTATGTATCTTGTTGGCATTTTTTCACCTAAATATTTCTCCTTAATTTTGGCAGTAAATTCATAAATGAATCTAAGGCACTTTCATAATCTTCTAAGTCATATCCATTGATTAAACCATTTTCATTAATAATCAAATTTTCAATCTTGATTCCATGGTCTGTTTTTGAAATTATTTCTTTTTCAAGCAGTTCTTGAGTATTTTCCAAATTTATTGTAAATGGTAATTGATATGAGAATGAATTGTCATGATAATCAATGCTGATGTATTCGTCATCATCGATTTCGGATAAATTTAAAGCAACTTTCTTAAATCCCTGCTTTTTTAATTCATCGTTGATTTCATTAAATTTGTTATTTTTTAAAATTTCATCTAAATTGTCTACTTCAATAATACCAAACTTTCCCAAATTCCTTACTTTAACGATTTCACAGCCAGTATTTTCCTGAATATAATCTTCGCAATAGCTGATTTTAGAAATCTTTTCTTTCGTAGTTGGTGTATCTGTCGGAATTCTGGTTGCAAGACAAGTAGTTGATCTTGAATAAGGTATATTATTTTTATTTAAATATTCATGAATGTCTTTTGAAGTCAATTTGGCTTCAATAAACGGAGTATTGAACCCTTTTTTATATGTTACGAGAATTCCCGGTCTGTCAACTACCAGATCGCTAATGTTGTTTCCATCACAGATAAAGTCAAAACCTCTTTTTCTGGCTAACTGTTCTATTTTGGAATACATCAGATTTCTGCATGTATAACATCTTCTGGAATCGTTTGATAGGAAATATTCCTTCTCGTAAAAGTTAACATCAATTATTTCATGATTTATTCCAAAGGATTCTGCCACTTTTTTTGTATTTTCAATAAAATTGCTTGGAAGCAAATGATTATCTATAGTAATGGCCAGTGTGTCTTTGGCCACTTTTGATGATAAATAAGCTATTAATGTGGAATCCGCTCCCCCGGAAAAACCAATGGCAACTTTTTTATCTTTTAAAATATTTTTAACAATCTCGATTTTTTCTTCTAAATTCATTTTATCACGTCTTAAAGTTTAAGAGCATCGAATGATGCTCTTAACTGATTAATGAGTTTTTGGGAGAATGATTTTTCTCTTCATCTGGTTTAAGGAGTTATTTTAGTTTAACTCATTAATTTGTCGTGTTTTTTTATGGAAATTTTAAAATGGTTCTTTCATTTTTCAATTTTTCAGCCCGAGATATGGAAAAAGTAGAATCCCTTCGAAATGTAAACTATATAACAATAGTTATTTTTTCCATAAATAAGATTATTTCAACTTAATATATAAATGTTTTTAATGTTTTTTGTGGGTGATGAAAAATAGAAATATTTAAAGTATATGAAAATTATAACAATTGTTAATTAATTGGAGGTAGTAATATTTACGATGTTATTGTTATAGGAACAGGTGCTGGTGGAGCCACTGTTGCCAAGGATTTAAGTTTAAAAGACCTAAATGTTCTTATTCTAGAAAAAGGACATCATCAAGATGATGGCAGTTACGTTAAATCAATGATCAATAAAGAAATCCATCTAAAAAATAAACTATCTGAGAAAGATAAGGAAAAATACGAATTTATGACATGGCCTTTGACTTTAACTAATATTGAAGAGATTGGTGGAACTACAACTTCCTCTTTGGGAAATGCATGTTTTTCATGTAGTGGATGCTATTCAAATTCCATTATGCAGCAGTTTGAAGATAAGAATCTCGATATCTTTGAAGAGCTTCTTGAAGCAAGCGGTGAGCTGAATGTAAAGTATTTTCCAAAGAAATTATGGGGTAAATCTACACAGCTGATTGCTGAAGCAGGAGATGAACTGGGCTATATTGTCGAGCCTATGCCGAAATTCATTAATTTTGAAAAATGCAGGTTCTGCGGAAAATGCGTTAACGGATGCCTGTTTGATGCGAAATGGGACGGAACATATTTCGTAGACGAGGCTCTGGAAAATGGTGCTGAACTGATTGATGGTTTAAACGTGATTGAAGTTCTCCATGAAAATGGAGAAGTGACTGGTGTTGTTGGAATTAATGAAAACAATGAAAAAAAAGTTTTCAGGGCAAAAAATGTTATAGTTTCTGCAGGTGCGCTTAACACTCCGATAATCCTGAAGAATTCAGGTCTGAAAAATGTCGGAGAACAGATATTTTTCGATATCTTCACAACCATCGGAGGATATCTAAAGGATGCTAATCTAAAAAACGAGCTGATGATGGGTATTAAAATGGAATTTGGCCCATATTTTATAACTCCGCATTATTCAATGCAACTGCGCCCGTTAATTGAAAGGAATCATAGTGAAATAGATGACAGTGATGTCATCGGTTTGATGCTTAAGTTTGCTGATACATGCATAGGAACAATTGACGAGAAAGGCAATATCGAAAAAATCCTGACAAAAGTCGATGTTGACCTAATCAAGGAAGGATATCAAAAGGCCGTCCATGTTCTTTTGAAAATGGGTGTTGATGAGAAATATATTGTTGCAACTTCTCTTAAGGGAGCACATCCTGGTGGTACTGCTGCTGTTGGAGAGGTAGTCAATAATGATTTTGAAACTGAAATTAAAGGTTTATATGTCTGTGATGCAAGCGTAATACCTGAGGCTCCCGGAAGGCCTCCAATATTAACAATCGTAGCTATTGCCAAAAAAGTGGCAAAAATAGTCAATCAAAATTTTTAAGGTGATAAAATGAGTTTTAATTTAAAATACAAAAATATCGATGAGGAAAGAGAAATTGATGAAGAAAATTATACTATTAATGATTTGCTGAAAGATTTGGAATTATCTGCCCAAACCACTGTTGCAAAAATTAACGGTGAGCTGACAGTTGAGGATACAATCATTAATGACGGCGATGAAGTTCAGCTGATTCAAATTATCTATGGTGGATAATATTTAAATAATATAAACAATATAACACTTGTTATAGATAAACAAATGGGAGGATAATATGTGCGAAATTTTTTGTTTTAATTCTGATAAGCCAAAAGAAGTAAATCAATGTCTTGAATGTTTTTATAATCACTCAGAAGAACATCCACACGGATGGGGACTGGCAAACATGCACTCTGGTGATTCTGTAATCAATAAGGAACCTGTAAAAGCATCATGCAGCCAAAACCTGAAAAACATATTGTCCAATCCTGTTGTTGGAAAGAATGTTTTTGCCCATATCAGACTGGCTACAGTCGGTGAGATAATCTCTCCAAACTGCCATCCGTTCATTGAAGCTGATGACAATAACCGATCATGGATGTTAATTCACAATGGAACTATCTTTGACTATCCTGAATTGGATAAGTATGCCGATAAGGAGAATGGGGACACTGATTCTGAAAGGATTCTGCTTTATATAATTGATAAAATCAATAAGTTTGAGCATGAAAAAGGTGCTCCTTCAACAATCAAAGAGAGATTTAACATTTTAAATGATTTGGTGAGAGATCTTTCCAAAAATAATAAGCTTAACTTAATGATTTATGATGGGGACTTGACTTATATCCATTCCAATATGAAAGACTCCCTTTATTATTTAAAAAATGAAGAAGGATTTTTGGTCGCTTCAACTCCATTGGATGACGATGAAAACTGGAAACCTGTAGAATTAAATAAGTTGTTCGGTTTGATTGATGGAAATATAATATTTGAAAGTGAAGAGCATGAAAATGAGTTCATTTTAACTGAAGAACATGAAAGAAGGATTGAAGAATTCCTGAAAACTATTCCTAGGGATGAAAGCAATGATTGATGAGGGTTCTGTAAAAAATAAGCTATATAATGAATTCATAAAGCCAACCACACAAAAAAAGAATTTCATTGGTATTGAAATAGAAATACCAATCATTAATCTGAATAAGGACGCTGTGGATTTTGATGTTGTTCACAAAATAACAGATAAGTTTCAAAGCCATTACGGTGATTTCAAAACCGATGGTGTTGATTTTGAGGGCAATATATTCGCTTTAAAAAATCATGAAACCGATGATATAGTATGTTATGACTGTTCTTACAATAATATAGAATTTGCAATGGGAAAAGAAAAGGATTTGTTTACAATAAACGACAGATTTTGTGAGTATTATTCTTTTGTAAAGGAATCTTTTGAAGAGTACAATCACACATTAACTGGAATGGGAATCAATCCGTACAGGAAATATAATTTGAACAAGCCGATTCCTTCTGAAAGGTATCTGATGCTTTATCATCATTTAAAGTCATTCAAAAATTATGAGGACGTTCCTATGCATTTTCATAACTATCCTGAATATGGGATGTTTTCATCCGCTTCACAGGTACAGCTGGACGTTTATAAGGATGATCTGGTCAAGACAATAAATGTATTTTCAAAAAATCGAACCGATTAAGGCATTATTGTTTTCGAATTCAGTATTTTTGGAGGAAAATAAACACTTAACTTGCTTTAGGGATGCATTATGGGAATATTCAACTCATGGTGTCAATCCTCATAATATTGGTGGATATGATGTTGACTTTAAGGATATTGATGATTTGCAGGCTTATCTGGAATCATTAAACATTTATTGCGTAATGCGTGATGGGGCATACATCAATTTCCCGTCAATGAATCTGCTTGATTATTTCAATCAGGATTATGTTCGCGGAGAAATTTACAACAATGGTGAGTATCGTGACATTGATATAAAGCCTCGTCTTGATGATATTAAATATTTAAGACCATTTAAATTTATTAACTTAACATTTCGAGGGACTGTTGAGTTCAGAAGCATATGCACCCAACCGATTAGGGATTCAATGTGCGTTGCAGCATTTCATTTGGGCCTTAAAGATAAATTAAATGAATTGGAATATATAATTAATAATGATAAAGTAATTTACCATAAAGGCTATACTGCCGGTGAATTAAGGAAATTATTAATACAAGAAGAAATGCCTTCTTTTGTTGATAAGGAAGGTATCTGTAAGCTATCTAAAGATATTGTTGATTTAGCTGGTGAAGGCCTAAAGGATAGAGGAATTGGTGAGGAAATATTTTTAAAACCTTTGTATAAACGTATTAAAGAACACACCAATCCCGGAAAGAATTTAATTACCTCAATACATAGTGGGGTCAAATTGGAAAAGATTATTGAGGATTATGGGAAATTAGATTTGTATTAATTAGGGGGATGATTATGAATTTACTGAAATTATCTAAATTTTCTCCAGATGAAATTTTGGCTGGTTCATTTGGAATTGAATGGGAGAGTTTGAGGGCTAAAAAGAATGGACAACTGTCTTTAACGCCACACCCTGCAGTTTTCGGAGATAAATTAAAAAATCCGTTGGTGACTACTGACTTTTCAGAAAGCCAGATTGAAATTATCACACCGCCATTTAAGACAATCGATGAGGCATTTGATACGTTTTCCCTATTGTCTGATCTGGTAAATGCATCAATTCCTGATGATGAGTATTTATGGTTCCAGTCAATCCCTTGTATATTGCCTGATGATGACCACATACCGATAGCACAGTACTCAAAGGACGGTGTAGATTCCCACAAGTATAGGAAGAACCTCGCCAGTAAATACGGTCTTAAAAAACAGATGATTTCAGGAGTTCACTTTAACTTTTCATTTACTGATGAATTTTTAAAGAGACTGCATGGGCTTGATGATTCCGGTATGTCTTTTAAGGAGTTCAGAAATGAGGTCTATTTGAAAATAACCAGGAATTATCTGAGGCATTGCTGGTTAATAATCTACTTAACCGGATGTTCTGTAAGCTGCCATAAGACGTTTACAGAGGACTGCATTGGATTGATGGATGGTGAGGACGGATACGGAAGCTATTATTCAACTAAAGGCCCTTCATTTAGAAATGCATCATGCGGATATAAGAATTTAAAAGAGCTATATCCGTCTTATGATAGTGTTGATGAGTTCGTAAGGGACGTAAATGGATTCATTGAAGATGGGGATATTTCCGGTGCCCGGGAACTGTATACTCAAGTCAGATTAAAACCTAATGATCCAAAGGACTTATTGAATTCCCTGAGTGATGATGGAATTGAATATATTGAAATAAGGACATTGGATATCAATCCGTTTTATAAGTGCGGTCTTGTCAGACATGATATGCACTTTTTGCAATTATTCTTAATTTATATGTTGGTCAAATCAGAGTCAGAATATGAGTCCTGGCAAAAAGAAGCTCATCTCAATGAAGAGAATGTGGCCGCAAGGGCATATGACGATTCAATGAGGCTTTTAAAAGATGGTGAAGAAGTAACTTTAAAGCAATGGGCGGCTGAAATAATCAATGAAATGCATGGTATGTGTGAAGTATTGAGAATTGGTGATCCAGCTACATTAAATTTAATGCTTAAACGTGTATCAAATCCTGAATTAACATATGGTAGAAGGTTATTGGAATTAATTAAAGAAAATGGTTTTATTAAAACCAATACTACAATTTCCAAGAATAATAAAAAAACCAGTATCAGTTCTTTAAAAAATATCGATTCCAAAAGAAGCGACCAGGTTAAAAAGTATTTGGATTTGGCTTTTGTTGAAAATTTTTGTGATGTTTAGTCCAATTCTTAAATTGAAAAATAATGATATATCTTATCTGAAAAATTCAAGTCACTAAGTTTATATACTCCTAAATTAAAATAATGTTTATAGGGATTCATGAAGTTTTATTTTTTTAGCTGTTTTCAACCTTTGGGTTAACAATTTAAAAAAATATAACTATTGTTATTAAAAAATTTGGTGATTCAATGAATAAAAAGATAGGTGTTATCTTAGCTGTAGTCTTAATCGCCTTACTCGCAATGGGTTCAGTCAGCGCAGGCTGGTTCGACTTTTTAGGCGGAGACTCTGATAATAAAGTAACTATTGGTTATTTACCTTCTGATCATGATTCTGCATTATTTGTAGCTGATGCTCAAGGTTTATACAAAGAAAAAGGAATTGAAACTGAACTTGTTCAGTTCAACAATGGTGGAGACTTAATGACTGCTATGGCAAGTGGAGAAGTCGATGTTGGATATGTAGGTATCTCTCCCGTATTGTCTTCAGTTGAAAAAGGTGTTCCTGTAAAAATCATTTCCGCTGCTCAAAATGAAGGTAGTGGAATTATCGTTTCAAACGAATCTGGAATTGCTGCTGCTTCCGATTTATCTGGTAAAAACGTTGCAACTCCTGGTGAAGCAAGTATTCAATACGTATTATTAAATTACTACTTAAACCAAACTGGTTTATCAATTGATCAAGTAAATGCATCCGCAATGAAAACTCCTTCAATCAACGATGCAATCAACACTAACACTATTGACGCTGGTGTAACTTTCCAACCGTTCGTAAGTACTTCCGAAGCTGCTGGAAATGGTGTTTTAGCAACTTCTGCTGATATCTTACCAAACCACCCTTGCTGTGTTGTTGTAGCTTCACAAGATTTGATTGATAAAAACCCTGACACTGTTAAAGCTATTGTAGAAATCCACGAAAACGCTACTCAATTCATCAATGATAATATTGACAGTAACGCTAGTGCTGTAGTGGAATTATTACCTGAAGACATCGTTTCTGATGCAGATGTTGAAGCAAACTCTTTAGCTAGTTTCCCATTCCTCTCAGGTTTAGATGATGACTACAAAGCAAATGTTGACAGTTTCATGCAATTAGAAGTAGATTTAGGTATTTTAAACCAAACTATTTCACATGATGTTTTATTCTGGGAAGGACAATAAATCCTCCCAAAATTATTATTTTTTAAAAAACTAGTTTTTTTCATACTCTTCAGCAAGAATATCCATTGCTTCTTGAGTATTTTCATCTGATACTTTTTCGATGATTCTTTTGTTTTCTTCAAGACGGCCTTTATAGTATTGTCTTTTCTCACCGTCGACGATTTTGTAACGGCTGCAGTTTACCAAGGATTCAATCAATGCAGAAAATCCTCTGTTGAATGCCTTAATTGATTCGTCATTGATAACAAAGTCCTTGATTGTTCCGTTAATGAAATAGATGTTAGTGTCATTTTTAATAGGAAAATCTTCAGGCGTTTTCATTTCAATATCATCCACATCAATGACCATATAAGACCCTGCATCTTTCAAGATGGCAATATCTTCATCATCAGTATAGTATTCATCCGGAAGCCTGTCAATTGTTGATTTGGTAAATATTATCGGGTCCTGTGTTACATTAACTACGTATTGTCCTGTTTCCTGTATGTTTTTCAAACTTTTTGATCCTTCAAAGATTCTGCACATTACCTTGTCCTCACCCAGGTAAATGAATGCGAAAGCGGCTGAATTCTTTTCTTTTTTGGAGTTAATTGTTGTAGTAATGCACTCATATTGCAAGTTCATATGTATGCCAACTTTACTTAAATCATATTTCATACTGTAACACCTCTATTTTTAAAATAGTCATCAGCTATTTTGTATAGTTTATCAAAAACTTCAATTAAATTAATCACAGATTCATTTAAATCATCATCTAAATTTTCCAGGTTTGCAAGTTGGGATTTGTACTCAGGAAACATGTTAATTGAATATGTGAAGAAAGGCTCAACTTCGGTCGCATTAATTTCTTCATTATTAGTCATGTTTTCTAGAGAATCGGACAATTCTTTGAGATTTTCATAACTTGAATCAAGTGATTCCTTAATGTCTGTGTCATTGTCATTCAGCTTTTGAAAAGCGTTGTTAAGCTGAATAATAGCTATGGTAAATAGTTCTAAGTCAATTTCACCATCCATAAATACACCTAAAATAGTTAAAAATAAAAAAAGAGTTAAATTTCTCAGTTAAGAGAAATTATAATTTGATTTTAATATCTAAAGCGCTTGAACCTTCTTCGTAAACGAAGATTGGGTTAATGTCAAGCTCGGATATTTCCGGGAAGTCTAAAGTTAATCTGGCTACTCTTTTAATAGCTTCTTTTACTTCTTCGATATCGCAGGCAGCTTCGCCCCTGTATCCTTTAAGCAATTCAGAAACTTTGGTAGCTTCGATTTGTTCATCAATTTCCTGGGATGACAATCCTTTAGCTAATTTGAAGGAAACGTCTTCAATAAGGTTAACGTAGATTCCGCCCATACCAAATGCAATCATAGGTCCGAACTGTTTGTCTTTAATCATACCTACAATTACTTCCTGGCCGGATTCCATCATTTTTTGAACTTCCACTCCGTCCGGAACAATGTCTGGGTGAGCTGCTTTAGCATTTGCTATGATTTCATCATATGCTTCTTTGGCTTCTTCAACAGTTGAAATTCCGACTTTTACTCCACCGATATCGGATTTGTGCAAGATTTTATCGGATGCGATTTTAAGCACAACAGGGAATTCCATCTCTTCAGCCAATGTGGCAGCTTCATCAGCAGAAGTTGACAGTTTGATTGGTGCTGCTGAAATTCCGTAAGCTTCAGCAACAGCATATGCTTCGCTTCCGAGCAATGTGTCTCTTCCGTCAGCAGTTACTTTATCAAATATTGCTTTTACGGCATCTTTGTCAACGTCAGTGATGTTTTCAACGACATCGTCATATTTTCTTTCACCTAATTTTGCATAGTTGGTCATTGCAGCAAGAGCGTCAACTGCAGTTTCAGGGAAAACGTATGTTGGAATGTGGTTTTCTCTTAAAAGCTCATTTGCATTTTCAAATGTAGGACCGCCCATGTTAACTACAATAATTGGTTTTTTGGAATCTTTTCTTCCGTCCAATATTGCCTGAGCTATTCCGTCAGGATCAGCAGAAGCGGTTGGACAAACCATAACGATTAAACTGTCCACTCTTTCATCGTGCAGTACGATATCAAGTGATTCCTGATATCTGTTTACCGGTGCGTCTCCCAATACGTCAATCGGGTTGTTTGCACTACCTTCATCAGGAATACATTCTTTCAATCTGGCTGTGGTTTCTTCATCGAATTTAACGAGATCCAAACCTACTTTTTCCATAGCGTCTACGGTCAGCACTCCTCCACCGCCTGCATTGGTAATGATTGCAACGTTGCCGCCTTCAGGGAGCGGTGCTTTGGAAAATGCCAAACCTAAGTCAAAGAGTTCAGCCATGGTTTCCACACGCATAATTCCTGATTGGCCGAATGCTGTGTCGAATGCGAGGTCACTTCCTGCCAATGCGCCTGTGTGTGAAGATGCTGCCTGAGCACCTGCAGAAGATGATCCGGATTTAAGAATGATAATTGGTTTTTTGGCTGCGGTTTCTCTCATTGTTCTGATGAAGTCTTCGTCATCTGAAATGGATTCCAAGTAACAGATAATTACATTGGTTTCATCATCTTCAGCCAGATATTGTAATAATTCTATTTCATTTACACCTGCTTTGTTTCCGAGACTGATTACTTTACTGAATCCGATTCCTGAAGTTATACTCCAATCGATAATTGCTACCATCATAGCTCCACTTTGGGAGATAAAAGCAATGTTTCCTTTTGGTGGCATCATCTGTGAGAATGATCCGTTTAAAGGAGTATGGGAATCAGTAATACCTAAACTGTTTGGTCCGATAATGTTAATTCCGTATTTTTTACCAAGTTCAGTTAATTCAGCTTCTAATTTAGCTCCTTCTTCACCGACTTCTTTGAAACCTGCGGTAATAACAACAAGGTTTTCAACGCCGACTTCACCACAGTCACGTACTGTATCATTAACAAAAACTGATGGTATGGTGATTATTGCTAAATCAACTTTTTCAGGGATGTCTTTTATGCTTGCATATGCTTGTTTACCTAAAATTTCTCCACCTTTAGGATTTACAGGATATATTTTACCTTCAAATCCGTCATTTATTAAGTTGTCTACAATGATGTATCCTACTTTTCCAGGAGTGTTTGAGGCTCCAATGACAGCCACAGATTCAGGTTTAAACATCTTATTGAGATCTATCATAAAATTTTCTCCTTTATATTTAACACTATAATTTATAATGATAAATAATTAACAATTATTTATGGTTTAATATTTCGATTTATTATTATATAAAGATATTGTTTAAATAATTAATATTAAACCTTTATATATTAATTAAAATACTTTTTAAAGAGTTTTAAAAAATAAAAAGTGGCATCATAATATGAAAATGATTTAATATT
>NZ_JAZUMY010000085.1:0-27793 GCF_045603845.1 Methanobrevibacter sp. | reverse complement strand
AAATAAAATAAAATAAAATATAAAACTATCAAAAATATAGAATGTAATTTTAATATAAAGTTTGCAATGAAATATACGACATTTGCAATTAAAAATTGCGCATGTTGAGCATATCTTTCATAAATAAAAAAATAAAAAATTATATGTGACGTTTATATAGTTTACTAGAATAAATGAAAAAACGATTAATTAAAATGAAAAGAATTAACAAACTATTAAAAATATTAATCGAAAAATAATTTTAAAATATGTAAAAAAAGTATTAGCAGTTTTTACCTGCATTATAAACTTCTTCACGTAAATCTTTCTGATTTTGGACATCGCCGACAGCAGTGAAAACCGCTTTTTCAGTCGGGTTTTGTGAAAAACCAATGAAGCTTCTGATACCAGTCAAGGCATCGCCGTTTGATGCACCGACAGCAGTGATGATATAGTAGTCCTTGTTTTCCAGATGATTGAAAATCGGGTAACACCTGTCAAAGAATCTTTTAAGGGTTCCGCACATCTCGTAATAATATATTGGAGTTGCATAGACGATTACGTCAGCTTCCATCATGTCATCAAGGATTATTGAAATCTTATCTTCCTGGAAACATTCCCTTTCAGGAGTTTTGCATGCATAGCATGCCTTGCAGGATCCAAATTCAATATCCTCAAGGAAATATTTTTTAGCTTCGTTTCCACCATCAATAGCTCCTTTTACAAATTCATCACATAATGTGTCTGAGTTTCCACCTTTTCTAGGTGAAGAACTTATTACTACTACTCTTTTTGCCATACTACTCACTTATCCACTCTTTGATTTTTTCTGCACTTTCACGTCCTGTCAACCTTAATCCTTTGGCAAAGTCAAGCTCAGGATATGCATTTGCCAAATCGTCAACACATTTATCGATTCCGGAACCTCCCGAAGTGCAGAATGCCTTAATAGTTTTTCCGCTTAAGTCAACACTTTCTATGAATGTATTGATTATTGTAGGTGCGGTATACCACCATACAGGAAATCCAATAACGACTGTGTCATATTCGCTGACATCAGTGCTTTCGGCTATCGGTGGTCTGAACGTCCTGTCGTTCATTTCAATTGTTGAGCGTGATTCCTTGTTTGTCCAGTCCAAATCCTCAGGAGTATAAATTTCTTGAGGGACAATTTCAAAGATGTCATAGCCATTATCATCTGCTATTTTTTGGGCGATGCTTTTTGTAACACCGCTTGCTGAGAAATATGTAACTAATACTTTTGACATTAATATCACCTGATTAGTTATCTGTTGGAAATACTATATAATTGTTTACAATCGCAACAATATGGATTATTGAAAAAATTATTTAATGACAAAATTGCGCAAAAAAAGTTCAATTAATGCCTTATTGCAGGAAAAAGACCTGCAATATTCTCCCAGACATTAATTGTTTTTCCCTTCGTAAGAGATTACTCAAAAGAGTTTATCTCCAATATATCCTATTAGCCAACCACTATTTAAAGCTTGTTGAGCCCACTGATGAAAATTGTCCTGACTGACACATCATACTTAAATATTGCTACAAAAAAATAACAGAAGAATTTTCACAAATAATATAAACATATAAAATCAAAATATATAACATTATAAGTTATTGAAGGTAAATATAATGAAAAAACCCATTGTTGCAATTACAAGACCTGCTGACAGAGCTAAAAAAGCTTGTGAAATTGTAGAGAAATTAGGTGGAAGCGCAGTGCTTGCACCGACGCTGGACCTGAAACCTGTGAATACTGACTCTCTAAAAAACCTAGTTGAAAATGTCGATTCACTTGACTGGATTGTTTTTACATCGCCAACGACAATCGACTCCCTGAACTTGTTTTATCCTGATTTTTTAGAGAATTTAAACTGTAAGGTTGCAGTTATCGGGAACAAAACAGGATCACTTCTTAAAAAGCAGGGTGTTAACGTTGACTTGATGCCTGATGACTTTACTGCCGAAGGCCTGGTTGAGGAATTCACAAAACTAGACATTAAAAACAAGACCATTGGAATTCCAAGAACCGCTTCTGCAAGAGATACACTTCCTAAAGGATTAGAAAATCTTAACAATAAAGTCATCCTGGCCGAAGCGTACAAATCACTCTTTCCGATGGATGAAAAAAGCGTTGAAGAATTAATCAGCAAAATTGAAAATTCTGAAATTGACGCTATCACATTTACAAGCCCTTTGACAGTACATAATTTCTTCAAGATTTCAAAAGACAATGAAAAGCTGGCTCAACTGCTGTCAGATAACCTGTTAACCGTTTCAATAGGCCCAATTACCGCAAAGGTTTTGGATGAATACTATGTTGAACATATTTACCCTGACACTTACACGGTTCCTGATATGATGGAATTATTATTCAAAGTATGGAGAGATTCTAATGGAAGACAAGATTAGTATTATCCTGCCGATTTTCAATGTAGGAGACCACCTTAGAGGAGGAATCGACTCTTTAATAAATCAGACTATAGGAAATGAGAATTTAGAAATCATAATGGTTAATGACTGCTCAACAGACGGTTCCGGTGAAATAATCGATGAGTATGCTGAAAAATATGACTGCTGCATAGCAATCCACCACGAACAGAATTCAGGAGCGGCATATACTCCACGTAACACAGGAATTGACGCATGCACCGGAGATTACATCATGTTTTTAGATCCTGATGACAGATACACTCCAGACTGCTGTGAAACCCTATACAAAGCAGTCACCGAAAACGATGCTGACATGGCATTTGCAAGGTTTCGAAGAATATTTGAATATGGAGGATATGTCCAGAAGTCCTATTCACCATATGAGGATGATTTGGAGCATGCATATCCCGATGAAACCTTTGAAACCGCCAATTTCCTTAACGTGTCCGATTTCGTATGGGACAATGTGATTGAAAAAATCGTTTACGGAAAAGACCATGAGGTGACCTACAAAAGGGACGGACCGATTGATAAAATCATCATTGACAACATCGAACAGGAACCTGACCTTTTGAAAATGGCTCCTTCTGTCTGGAGTAAAATCTACAAAAGGGAACTAATTATGGACAATAACATCCGTTTCCAGCCATACGTTTCAGGAGACGACATGGCATTCACATTAGAAACTCTTTTAAAAGCCAAAGGAATTGTTTATCTTAACAATTTCATGTGCTATGACTATTATATAAGGGATTTGCCTGACGACAAGTCAATCACCAATACGGTTAACGTCAGACTGCTTGACGAGCTTATGGAATCCTATATTTACTGCAGAAAGCTTACCGAAGGATTTTCCAAAGAGGTCCAGACCATTTCCGTCAACCCTCATCTGCTTCACTGGATGAACACATGGAAAGGATCACCGTTCACCAAAGAGGAAAACAGATTACTGCTTGAAAAAGTGAACAGGCTTAAAAAGATTCACAAAAGTGACATGAAAACAAAAATGCTTTTATCTTCAATGACAACAGCAATAGAATCTTCAATTTATACTTCAAAAGCGTGATAAGATGAAATTTGATTATGTAATCGTTGGAGCCGGACTGTCCGGACTTACAATAGCTGAAAGAATTGCAAATGAATTAGATGAAAAAGTGCTTATTATCGAGAAAAGAGACCATATCGGCGGGAACGTTTATGATTTTTATGATGACGGCCTTTTAATTCAAAAATACGGACCACACATTTTCCACACAAAGGAAAAGAAGGTTTATGATTACCTGTCCAGGTTTACAGAATGGATTGACTATGAACACAGGGTATTGAGCTGTGTCGACGGAAAACTTGTCCCTATGCCGATTTGTATTGACACGTTAAATAAACTCTATGATCTTGATTTGGATGAGGATTCAATGCATGACTGGATCGATGAACATAAGGAAGACATTAAGGAAATCAAGTCATCAGAAGACGTTGTTTTGGCAAATGCAGGAAGGGACATCTACAACAAGCTGTTCAAAAACTACACTGAAAAGCAGTGGGGAACTTCAGCGGCCAATCTGAGCCCTTCAGTAATATCAAGGATTCCGTTCAGATTCAATCACGATGACAGATACTTTGAGGATGCCTATCAGGGAATGCCTAAAGACGGATTCACCAAGATGTGCGAACGCATGATTGAATCAGACAATATCCACGTCGGGCTTAAGGCAGACTACAAGCAATACATCAATAAAATTAACTACAGTAAAAAATTAATCTACACAGGTCCTATCGACTACTTTTATGATTACAAATACGGAGAGCTGCTCTACAGATGCCTGAACTTTGTCTATGAGATACTGGATGAGGATTCATATCAGGACGTAGCCGTAGTCAACTATCCCAATGACCCGTATTTCACGCGAATTACCGAGTTTAAAAAGCTTACCGGACAGGATATTAAAGACAAGACTGCGATTATGCGTGAATATCCTGGTTTCAATGGAGAGAAATGCTATCCATACCCTACACAGGAATATTTGGATAAATTTAAACTTTATGAAGCTGAAATGGAAAAAGAGGAAAACGTTATATTTGCAGGCCGTTTAGCCAAATACAAGTATTACAATATGGATTTGGTCGTTAAGGATGCACTGGAAATATTTGAAAAGGAGATTAAATAATGATTACTATCTGGCCACAATATTTAAATAAGGATTTGACATTAAGTGAAGGAAGAAAAATATCAAAGGAATATGCCGTTTCCAATCCCACTTTATCAGAAATCGAAAGGGCATTGAAAAGATTGGGATTTACCTATTCAGTTCAAAAGGAAAGGTCATATCCCGGAAAATGGTATGAAAAATCCGGCCGTGTTTTAGTAGAGTATGAAAACACCAAACTGGAACTCATCAAAGAGGTTAGTTTAAAAATCAAAGAAATCAGGAACTGATTCAAATGGAAATTCCTGAGTTGATGGCCGAGCAATACAGGCAGGCAAAAGAACTGATTGAAAAGTCAACTGACATTAAGGTCTATTCACATATCGACTGCGATGGCATTTGTTCAGGAGCCATCCTTTCAACCATCCTTGATAGGCTTAACAAGCCTCATGAAATAGATTTTGTCAACCTGGACGTTTTAGACAATATTGATTTAAATCATGAGCTTACAATCTTTTCCGATTTGGGTTCAGGCCAGCATATTGACACCAAAGCAACTGAAAAGAACAATATTCTAATTCTGGACCACCATCCTCCTTTAAGAGACTTGAACTATAAGGACGATAAGGAATTCACCTATCTGGAAATCAATCCTATTCATCATGGAATCGACGGGTCTTATTATGTCTGCGGCGGAGGCCTGTGCTATTTTCTGGCAAAGGAATTCGGATACACTGATTTGAGCTGGATTGGTGTTTTATCAGCGATTGGTGATATGCAGAACACCCATAGCGGACATTTTGAAGGCCTTAATAAAATCATACAAAGCGATGCTGAAAACGAAGGTTATCTTGACTTGAAAAAAAGCGATTTGAATATTTACGGAAGAAACACCAGAGAACTGTTTATCGCACTATCATATTTCAGTGACGTCAAACTGCCGATAACGAATAATCAAAACGAATCAAAAGCGCTTCTTGATGAACTGGGAATTGACTCAACAATAAAAAGGGTCACTCCCGAAGAAAAGGATGTCCTTGAAAAAATCGGCATATTGTGTGAAGAAGGAAGAGATTACACCCTGACAAGACAGGACAGGGCGATTCTAAACAAGGAACTTGATTCCATCAAGTCTGCACAGACATTGCCACCATACCTTTCCAAAGACGAATTCATGATTTTATTCCAAATCCAAAGAAGAATTAAAAGAAAAACACTGTCCGATTTGACTGATGGCGAAAAAGGAAAACTGTACAATGCACTTAATCGCATGATTATCAATGAAGTTCCTCCAAAATATTATGAACACATTCCCAAAGTTCTGATTGGAGATTCCTATACTTTTCTTTTGGAAGATCCTTCAAGCTTTTTAAGGGATGGGGCCGAATTTTCAACTGCAATGAACGCATGCGGAAGAAACCATGAAGAGAAAATAGCTATGGAAGTTTTAAAAGGCAACCGTGACTGGGCTTTGGTTGAACTGGAGGAAATCAGCAGAAAACACAGGTACAATCTTGCAACATCCATGGAAAAGGTTGCTGGCGGAGACAATATCATTGAACTTGAAAACCTGCAGTATTTTGACGGGACAGGCATCAAGCCGGAAATTGTTGGAACGATTACCGGAATGATTTTAGGATACTGCAATTGGAGAAAGCCAATTATCGGATTTACACAAATTGAAGACAGTGACGGCATAAAAGTGTCTCTTAGATGTTCCCGATTCCTCTCATACGATGGGATTCACTTTGGAAATATAATCCGCCGGGTTGCCCAGGATGTCGGCGGAAGCGGAGGAGGACATGCAATGGCATGTGGAGCATACATACCTCTTTCGAAAAAATCAGAATTTCTTGAAAAATTTAATCAAGCTTTATTTAGTGAAATATCATAATAAATTTATATTAAAAAATATAAATTATTGAACATTGATATATGAGGAATGAATTTATATGAAAGCTTTTAAAAAAAGAGGTGCCTTGACTCATTTTCAAATTTTAAGTGAAATCTCTAAACAGGACCCACATCTCAAACAAAAAGATTTGGCTCAGACTTTAGGAATCACTATTCAGGCTGTTTCTGAAAACATCAAAACGTTAATTGAGTTAGGATACATCACTTCAAAAGATGGAAGATCCCCTTATAAAATAACCCAAAAGGGTATCGATAAAGTAAAAAGAGATGCGATAAGTTTAAGAAAATACTCAGATTCCGTTTTGGAAACTATGAATCATTACAAAACCATCTGGCCGGCTATTGCTGCAGATGATTTGAAAAAGGGTGATATCGTAGGTCTTTATATGGAAGACGGTGTTTTATATGCGCACCATGACGAGGAAAATGCGACCGGTGTTGTTTTAGAAGATGCTCAAAGTGGCTGTGATGTGGCATTGACTAATTTGACCGGTTTAATCGACATGACCATCGGTGAAGCTACCGTTATCAATTTACCTACAATAAAAGAAGGCGGATCCAACGCCGCTGACTTGAACTTAATCAGGGACGTTTATGAAAACGGTACTAAAAGCGGCGCTAAAATAGATAAGGTTGCAGTTGCAGGAACCATTTCCCGTGTCATAGCAGACAAACTGGATTTGACTATAGACATTGAATATGCTGCTCCTCAGGCAACAGCAAACGCTGCCCGTAAAGGTTTAAATGTTTTAGCATTATGTGTGGGCGACATGACTAAATCATTTGTACGTGAACTGGAAAACGAAAAAATCAAATATAACATTATCGATGGAAGAAAATAAATTATTTTTCTCTCATCATTTTTAATAATGCTGCCGCAATTTCAACAGAATCCATTTTAGATGAAGTAATTACATTAACATAATCATTTAAATCATTATTTTCAATTAAATTTTTAACTTCATCCAATATTTTCTTATTTTTTATTCGCTCAATTTCAGAATAGCTGGGAACTTTCCTGTTTTTAATGTTCAAATTATACTTTTTCCTGATTCTGACCAGATCATGAGCCTCATAGTTAGCAACAATATTGAAAGCGTAACCGGACTCTCCTGCACGGGCGGTACGGCCGATTCTGTGGATATAGTCTTCAGGATTCTGGGGAATATCATAGTTTACGACCACTTCCACCTCACTGACATCAATGCCCCTGGCCGCAATGTCGCTTGCCACCAAAATGGAAATGTTGCCGTTACGGAATTTGTTCATTACCTTATCCCTGACCTTTTGGGTCATGTCTCCATGAATGCTGTCCACCTTATATCCGTTGCGCTTAAGACTCCTGTAAACAAAGTCAACTCTGCGACGGGTATTGCAGAAAATAAGCCATAAGTTAAAGTCATAATATTCAATTAGCTTGCATAAGTCATCGATTTTATCCCTATCATCACTTTTAAAATAGAACTGCTTGATTTTAGGGATTGTTTTTTTAGTATCTGAAATTTTAATGAATTTTGGATTTTTCTGATATAGTTTAGTGATTTTCTTGATTTCATCAGGCATTGTAGCTGAAAAAAGTAAAGTTTGCCTTTGTTTTGGAGTGTATCTTAAAATCAGCTCGATATCTTCCCTAAAACCCATATCCAGCATTTCATCAGCTTCGTCCAAAACAACCGTTTCAACACCTATCAAATCAAGAGTTCCCCTTTCAATGTGATCAATTACACGTCCGGGAGTTCCCACTACAATGTGAACGCCCTTGTTCAATACTCTTATTTGACGGCCTATTGCCTGTCCGCCATAAACGGCTAATATCTTTACCTTATCCATATCCTTTGAAAGCTTTTTGATTTCATCGGCCACCTGCATGCACAGTTCCCTTGTTGGACATAAAATAATGGCCTGGGGAGATTTGTCCGGGACAAAAATCTTATTCAGCAGAGGTATTCCAAATGCCAAAGTTTTGCCTGAGCCTGTTTGAGCCTGGCCTATAATATCCCTCCCATTTAGAGCATCAGGAATTGCCTTATTTTGAATGGGAGTTAATTTATCAAAACCCATCCTGTTAATGGCACTTTTAATATCGTCATTTATTTTCAAATCATCAAAATTCATTATTTTTATATTTGAAAAAATTATTATTTATAATTTAAATATCTGAAAAACCAATATTATATTACCAAAAATGGGGATAATTTTATGGATAAGTCATCACTTGAAAATGTAGTTAATGAAATCAATACTGAGCAAATAATTAAAGAAAAGCTTGAAGCCAAGATTTCTGATGAAATCGACAGAAGAATCGAATCCGGAATGCATGACGAATACATCAGCAGCGAAGTTGAAAGAAGAATGCAGACTGATGAAGTTAAAAAAATCATTCGCAATCAAGTTGAAGAGCAGGTTAAGATTAAACTGGCAGAGGAAATGGCCGAACAGGTTACGGAAGATGTTGATGAAATATTATACTCACGTGAAAATGGTGAAACAATCAATGAGCGTGGAATTGACATTGGTCTTGAACAGGGCCGTCAGCAGGGAATAGAAATCGGCTTCAAGCAGGGATTTGATAAGGGAAAACAGGAAGGAATAGAAATTGGTCGTGAAGCTGGCTATGAAAAAGGTCTTGAAGAGGCCGGACCAGGCTCATACCAAAGAGGACTTGAAGACGGAAGAAAACAGGGCCTTGAAAGAGTTGCACGAACAATGTACAAGGACAACTATCCTCTTGAAGAGATTACAAAGTTGACAGGATTAATCTTGAAAAGACCTAACAGAAAATAGGAAAACCAGCATGGAAAATAAAGTCATAATAAATGAAAAGTACTCCAAGGAAAATCATCCCACGATTGAAGGTATTCAAATAATTGAAGGTAAAAACAATTTCCCCATTAGCTGGTTAAATCAGCAAGGTTATTGTGAATACCAGATATATCTCCAGTATATGAAAGGTATAAAAACATCACCTACAAGTGCTATACAAAAGGGAACCCATGTTCACAACAAGTTAGAAGAGAAATTCATGGAAGATGCAACACCCGCAACATTCGATGAAGTTGTTGAAATGTCAAAATCACAGGCAACAGTCTCAAGAGAATGCTTTGTCATATCCCCGGAACATGGAATAAGAGGTTTCATTGATGAAATCTGGATGACTCCTGATGAAATAGTGATAATTGATGACAAACCTGGCACCAGAGCATTTCCATCAACAATTAATCAGATGAGAGCATATTGCCTTGCCTTTAAAAGCATGACAAATGAAAAGCGTCCGATTAAAGGAGGGCTTCGCCAAAGGGGAAGCGACACTATCTTCTGGAGCGAAGAGTTTGATGACAATGCTGAAAAGCAGATCCTATTTACAATCAACAGAATGCATGCGCTTTTTGAAGGTCAAAAGCCGTTCATGGCAACCAAAAATCCGAACAAATGCAAATCCTGCAGATATCAAAGCTATTGTGAAGAATGTAAGATTTAAGTTGATAATATGAAAGACGAAAAAACGCAAATGAAACAGGAAAAGATTATTGAGTTAGTATCATCATTCTGTGATGAGAAACTTGATGACGAATATAAGCAGCTGAGTATCAAGTTAGTTGAAAAAATGGGAAGAAAACATGATGTTCCCTTTAAAAGAGGGAAGCTTGAAATCTGGGCAAGCGCTGTAATTTATGCCCTGGGACAGATTAATTTCCTTTTTGACAAGTCAAATGAACCTTATGCAGCGGCAGATGATATCTGTGATTATTTCAATACCAAGAAATCCACAGTATCAAACAAAGCAAGAGACATCAGGGAAATGTTTAATATGGGTCATTTTGACAGTGAGTTCTCATTAAGCAATATTCTTGAAAGCCAGCCTTCTTTTTACATTGATGAGGAAAGCGGAATGATAATACCTGAAGCATATATTGTCAATCCGATGGATTCATATTTCGATGAAGTCTATGCACAATTCGAAAAAGGAGAAATCGACAATGCAATAGCCATGCTTGATGCAATTGAAAAGGATAATCCGGAATATGAACGGGCCATGTTTTACAAGTCATTTATTTTAAATGCTAGTGGAATTGAAGATAACTCCTCAGAAATATTTCAGGAGTTTCTGTCAAATTTGGATGAAGATATTGATTTAAATGATTTATTAAAAGAAGAAGATGATGATGAATTTGATGAAAACAATCCTGAAGATTTATTTGAAATGGGAGAAATCTATTTTGACGAAGAAGAATATGAAGATGCCATCAAATATTTTGATTTGTCATTGAAAATTCTTCCGAATCCTGATGTGTTGGAATACAAAGCATATGCTTTAGCTGAACTTAAAAAATACAAAAAAGCATTGAAAACCATTGATAAAGCCATTAAAATGACTCCTGATGACGATACATTATGGGCGAGTAAAGGAAATATCTATATAATGCAAAGAATGTATAAACAAGCATTGAAATGCTATGACAAAGCCATTGAACTGGATAGCGAAGATATTGATTATTATATTTATAAATCAAAGGCCTATATTGAATTAGAGGATTATGAAAATGCAGAAAAAATGTTAGATATTGCAGAAAAAATTGACGGAGAAAACCCAGAATTATTATGTGAAAAAGGAAAATGTCTACTTTTACAAGAAAAACCAGAAGAAGCCTTAATTTATTATGATAAATGCTTATCCATTGATGATGAATATGAAGAAGCATTATTATTCAAAGCCTTAGACTGTTCTGTATTAGATATGGAAGAAGAAGCAGATAAATGCATTGAAAAACTTGCAGAAATAAATCCATTATTATTGTATAGTTTAGATCAGTTATTTGAAGATTCAGATGACTCTATTTAATCCTAGATACAGCTTATTTTTCTTATACATTTTATCCAGGATTTCATTCCATTCTTCAACGGTAATCCTTCCCTTATTCGGAATCAAAGAATCAAGGGAAGATTCATTAATGTTTAAAATATCAGATAAGATATGTGCCAGGGTTTTACCGGTCAGTGAGAGTTCATAAGGGTCATAACCTGTGACCATCAATACCCACACATTATCCTTTGAAGAACTGTTATATTCCTTTTTAAGGGCATCATACCAGTGAGTAATCTTATTTTGGCTGTCTCCAACTTCACCGTCACCCACTGAGATATAATATCCTTCATCTGAAAATTCGATAGTATTTATTGCATCAGATATTTTAGAGTTAAGTTCCGGTGATCCGATTTCCAATTCAAATTCATTGTTTGTAATATAATCCCTAAGATAGTTTTCCACTTCCTTATGGTTTTTAAAATAACCAACGGGTTCCAATCTGTCGGGATCCCTATCACACAAATCATAAATCAGATCTTCGTCGACATCATATATTTCATATCCATCAAGCTTATGTGACTGATACGGTTTGAAGTCAAGACAGTAATTTTCCAAATCGTCCTTGTTTAAATACCACAGAACCTGCACTCTTTTAATCATATGAATCATCAGTTAAATTATTCAATTTCGTTTACAACAATAGTTTTTGTAAATACGCCCAGAATTCTTTCATTACGTCTTATAATTTTTCCGATAGCCCAGTCAAATATTATCGGGAACCAGAATATTTTAGTCAGATTTCTGATAATTGCCTGAATCCAGGATATCGGATAACCGTTTCTGGAAATAACACGCAAATACATTAATGCCTTACCGACGGTTGCTCCCTTAACTTTTTCCAAAACAATGAAATAAGCTAAAATCAATACCGGAACAACATATGGGAAGTACATGTAAACTGTAAATGAACCATACGGATTAACAAATATTGATAACAAATATGAAACAATCCACATAAATGCTGAAACTACAAAAAAATCAATTACATATGCAAGTACCCTTCTTGTAAACATACTGGCCATAATTAACACCTCAACATACTCTAGGAACCGGATCTGCTATAGGGGCTTCAAGAATACGTTCCCCGCCGATTGGAGTATTGACAATTACGTATTCGCCTTCAACAACTTCACCTATAATGGCTGCATTTTCACCATATTTTTCGCCTTTAATAGCTTCAAGAACTTCTTCCGCCTTGTCCGGCTTAACGCCCATTACAACTTTACCTTCATTGGCCACTTCAAACGGATCAATACCCAACATTTCGGAAACTGCATGAACCTCTTCACGTATTGGAATTGCATCCTGTTCCAAAACAATACCGTTTCCTGATTTGGAAGCCATTTCATTGATGGCATTGGCAAATCCTCCACGGGTAGGGTCTTTCATAGCTGTAACTCCACCAACATCCAAAGCTTTTTTAACTATATTCCACATAGGAGCCACATCTGATTTCAAGTCAGTGTCAAAGCCGAATCCTTCCCTGAAAGACATTAAACTCATACCATGGTCGCCCAAGCTACCTGTGACAATGATTTTATCCCCAACTTCAAGTCCGCTGTCACGGATTACTTCACCTTTTTTGGCTATACCTATACCTGTTGTAACCATAACAATACCGTCAAGCTTATCCTGAGGCATTACTTTCGTATCACCCGTGATAACTGCCACATCGACCTCTTCACAGGTTTCATTTAAGGATTTCATTATTTTATCCAAATCCTCAATCGGGAAACCTTCCTGCATAATGATGGCATTGGAAATAGCTAAGGGTTTTGCGCCCATTACGGAAACATCGTTGATAGTTCCGGCAGCTGAAATTCTGCCTATATCTCCGCCAGGGAAGAACAATGGATCAATAGTATGACCATCTGTTGTCATAACAATTTCGTAATCGCCAAGAGGAATTGATGCACCGTCATCCAAAGCATCTAAACTAATTCCTCCATTCACACTCTTTTTGGTAATATTATCCAATACGGTGGAAGCGATTAAATTAGCCATTACTTCTCCACCGGCACCGTGATTCATATTAATTTTATCATCTGACATTATATCGCCTTATTAGAAATATATGTTAAAACAAGTATATTAAATTTAGTTAAAAAAAATTTGAAAAAAAAGAGAATTAAAGATAAATTAATATCTTTAGATTAAAATTCCGTTAACAACACCATCCTGACCAGGTCTGGATGTTACTTTAGCATTACCTTCAGGAGTTTCTACAACTGCACCTTTGGTAATGATGTTCCTTCTTACGTAGTTTGGGTTTGCGTTGTTTTCGATTACTCCTAAAATATCGGTAAGTTGAGTTTTACCAGATTTTACATCAGTTAAATTGATTTTGTTAGCAGCAGCTAACCTGAGTTTTTCATTTCCGCCACGAGTACGGATTTTTCTTAAGTTTTTGTCGTCTACTCTAGTTTCAGCAGGATCTCTACCTAATTCTGATTTCCTTTTTCCACGGTTTGCAACATTTCTTGCACCGGATGGACTTCTAGTTGATTTTCCTTGAGAAATTGCCATTATTTCACCTAATAAATATAATAAATTAAATAATAATCGCTGTCAATAAGCCTCTTTTCAGTAAATCATTGGACAAGAAAATAACAATTTACATTATGAGAGCAAAAAAGAGCCTTAATGAATAATGATAATAAAATATTACTTTCTCATTATATATAAACTTTATTTTTTCGTGTCATTTTTCTCTTCTTGAGTGACAAATGAAAATTTTAGATTGCAATTAGGACAGTAATTTTCATTCAACAAACTAGTGCCACACATAGGACAGGTATCTGAAGACATCGGCAAATATTCCAATTCATTTTCAGAAGCCAGAATATTATCCGAAATACCAGATTTTCCACCTTTTTTGGATCTGTTAAGTATGCCGTCAACGACATTATCAAAATCCTTCTCGCTGATTGCGCTATCTTCAGTTGCCTTTAAAATCTTTTCTATATCGTCATCAGTGATTCTGTCGCCCAAAACATCTTTCAGCAGATTAATTAAATCATTGTCTTCAATATAATATTCTTCAGCCATAAAATTCATCCCCAAAATATTATATGTATGAAGTAGTTTATATTATTTTTCTAAACAAAATTAAGAAAAAAATTAATTAATCATCATCTTTATTCATATTTAACAATAATAAATGATGCTGGAACCTTTCATCATGCTGCTTTTGAAGCACATGCAAAAGAACTCCTATGAAAAATATGATTACGGCAACAATAACGACCGTTGAGATAACAATCAGTGTAGGTATCTTTAAAACATAACCTGAACTGAAATACATCAATAAAATCGGGAAAAAGTATATTCCGGCAATTATCAGAAGAACAGCTGATATTGATGAAAAGAACAATAATGGTTTTTTATCACGAATAAGGGCAATTATCATCTTAATTACTTTATAACCGTCCTTATATGTATTTAATTTGGATTCACTTCCTTCCATACGGTCACGATATTGGATTGGAATTTCGATAATGTTGAAACCGTTTCTCAATGCAAAAACACTCATTTCCGTTTCTATTTCAAACTCCTTGGATGAAATTGGAAATGATTTGACAAAATCAAAACTGAATGCCCTCATCCCAGTCATTATATCCTTCAAATCACTTGAAAAAAACAGATTGATTGATTTTTTAACCAATTTATTTCCCGTATTGTGGAACAGACGATCGTTTTCCTCAAAATAGGTTGAGGATAATCTGTCTCCGATAACCATGTCTGCCTTGCCATCCAAAACCAGTTTTTCAAACTCCAAAGCAGATTCTGCAGGATATGTATCATCACCGTCAACCATGATATAACAGTCTGCGTTGATATCCCTAAACATTGACTTAACTACATTACCCTTTCCCTGTTTATACTCATAACGAACAATAGCTCCATTTTCTCTGGCTATCTCATCGCTGCCGTCTGTAGAATTGTTATCATAAACATAAACATCCGCATGAGGCATTACTCTTTTAAAATCACTGACAACCTTGGCGATTGTTGCAGATTCATTATAGCAGGGAATTAATATAGCCGTTTTCATAATTACACAAAAAATAATTTAATATATAATATTTTTCTTTTCAACATATATAACATTAATGTCGAATCCAAAAAAAGAAATAGAATAGCAAAGCTATTCAAAAAATTAATTTGTATTCCATATTTCGGATATTTCAAAGCCGAAACGATTATCGGATTTCAATTTGAAAATCTTATTTGAGGATACGTAAATCTCAAAATCGATTTGTGAATCATCGGTATCTATAACAACAGCAACATTCGGATCTTCAAGAACTTCTTTTTCAACATTCAATGCTTTTGATGCGTCCCCAATGAAAAAAGATATTGGTTTATTGTTCTCATCAGTATTTAAAAAAATACCGTTGCCAATAGTATAATTGGCTATAAATCCATTTTTATCTATTATTTTACCTGCCAAAATATCATTTGTCTCATCATAACTTGTAATTAACTCTTTAGTTTTCATAATATCAAACCTCTATAAAATATTCTGTTCAATAACAAATATAAATTAACTGTTAGAGCATTTGAACAGTATTATTGCTTTTTTAGTGATAAAAAATGATTTGAGATATGAAAATTGTTCTGAGTCATAAATATTGTCCTCAGTGAAAACCTATTTTAAACATGATTATCAAAGTATAACATGGTGCTTGTGTATGGAAGATACAAATGAACAATTTGAATTAGAGGCTGAAATAAAATCCCAAGCTGAACTTTTTTTAAAGGATTTCAATTCAACACTTCCGGAAAGTATGGAACTTGAATATGAAGGATTTTATAGAAGAGGATTCTTTGTAACCAAAAAAAGATATGCCGTTATTGAAGACGGGGAAATAATAGCCAAAGGACTGGAACTGGTCAGAAGGGATTGGGCACCGATTGTAAAGCAGACACAAGAGGCAGTGCTTATGGCATTGCTGAAAGAAGGGGATTCAGACAAAGCCATCAATGAAGTTAAAAAAGTAATGAAAAGGCTTAGAAAAGGCGAAGTCGACAACAAGGAATTGGTGATCCATACACAAATCAACAAGCCGTTAAGCGAATACAAACAGGTCGGACCCCACGTGGTGGCTGCACAGATAATAGAAGACCACGGGATTAAGGTATCCCGGGGAACCATCATACAATATATAATTAAAAAAGGAAAGGGTTCAATTAGCCAAAGGGCAGTTCCTTACGAGTACAGTGAAGGCGTTGATTATGATAAGGATTATTATGTCAACAATCAGATAATTCCTGCCGTCGGACGTATAATGGAATCTCTTGGTTATTCAAAAAAAGATTTGCAAGACTTGTCTGTCGGTGAAAAACAGCAAAGCCTTGATGCATTTTTCTAGTTATAATATGGTATTTACATCACCGATATTATCAATAATGGTAATGTCCAGCTGTTCTTTTTTAATATATTGCCTGTCCTCTTCAGTAACATCGGAATTTACAAGAATAGCACTCATGCCTGCATTGACTGCACCTAAAGCATCTTCCCTGAATTTATTTCCAATCATCACTGACTTTTCAGGATCCCCGTTCATTTTTCTCAAGGCAACATCATAAATCAGTTTATCGGGCTTTTTATGGCCAACCTCTTCTGAAGTGATAACCTCATCAAAAAATGAATAGATATTAAGACGAACCAGTTTTTCCCATTGTTTGATAGTAATACCATTTGAAATAACGGCTAAGCGATACCCCTGACTTTTCAAATAGATTAATGTATCAATGGTATCGGCAAAAGGCCTTAAAAGCGCCATTTTAACGTTATGATAAGTAATCATTCCCAAAGCAACAAGCATCGGATCTTCATGACCCAAAACCACTTGAGTCAGTACATTGAAATGCTTACCATAGTTAGACCCTTTTTCACGGATGATAGTTTTTAAAACACCATAAGCCTCATCCTTATCCAAAGGCAATCCGTTATCCACCATTAATTCAATAGCTGCTTTTCTTGCAGTCTGTGCGAAAGTGGAAGTATCCAATAATGTATCGTCTACATCAAAAAATACTACACGATCATCATCATTTCTCATCATATTCGGACCTCATTATTCAAATTCAAGTTCTAAAGTGACCGGACAATGGTCAGAACCGTAAATGTCATTTAAGATTTTAGCAGATTTAACTTTATCTTTAATTTCTTCGTTAACATAAAAGTAATCAAGTCTCCAACCGGCATTCCTTTCACGGGCACGGGTACGATAGCTCCACCAGGTGAAATTGTTCTCTCCTTCATCAAAGAGACGAAACGTATCGATGAAACCTGCTTTTTCGAGCTCATCCAGCCATGCACGTTCTTCCGGAAGATAACCTGATTTTCCTTCACAGTTTTTAGGATTGTAAACATCAATCGGATGATGTGCAATGTTATAATCTCCGGTGATTACAAGATTTTTTCCCTGGCTTTTGAGCTGTTTAAGCTCATCAAGTAAAGCATCACAGAATGCTACCTTGAAATCAAGACGCTTTGCATTCATTCCGCTGTTCGGGAAATAGATATTATATAATATGAAATCGTCATATTCTATTTTTAAAACCCTTCCTTCACTGTCAAGCTCCTCAATGCCCAATCCACGGGTTACATTTACCGGATTGATTTTGGAATATGTTGCAACACCACTATATCCTTTCTTTTCGGCCTCATTAAAGTGGGACTCATACTCATCGACTTCTGTTAATTTCTTAGGAATATCCTCTTTAGTGGCTCTCACTTCCTGGAAATTGATAATATCCGCATCAGTACTGTCAAACCAATCCCAGAATTCATCTTTTTTGGATACTGCCCTGATTCCATTTACATTCCAAGAAACTAACTTGATAGTCATTATAATTTCACTCCATTATCCAATTTCAGTTCACGAAGCCATTTGATGTCACTTTTGTAAAGCATACGGATATCAGCCACATCATATCTGATCATGGCCAGTCTTTCAATACCCAAACCGAATGCAAGTGCAGGCTGGTTGATTCCGAGAGGTTTAAGTACTTCAGGCCTGAACATTCCGGACCCTCCAAGCTCGATCCAGCTTTCCTTTTCCTCCAGATAAATTTCGGTTTCGGTAGATAAGTAAGTGTAAGGGAAATAAGCTGGTCTGAACCTTACTTCAAATCCTAACTTTTTATAGAATTCTTTTAAAGTTCCTAAAAGATTTTGATAGCTGATTCCTTCACCGCAGACAAGTCCTTCAACCTGGTGGAATTCAGGCAAGTGCTTATAGTCAAAAGTTTCTCTTCTGAACACTCTGCCGACTGAAAACATCTTGATTGGAGGTTCATGCTCAAAGAGGTGTTTTGTTGAAATTCCAGTTGTGTGGGTTCTTAAAACGCTTTGGCGTGCAATGTCTTCACTCCAATCGTATTGCCAACCGATAGAACCGGTATCTGCACCTGTTTCGTGAGTCTCAGCAGTTACTTTAACGATATCGCCGTCAGGCAAGTCACAAGTTAGAGGATTTTTAAGATAGAACGTGTCCTGCATTTCACGGGCAGCATGGTCCTGTGGCTGGAAAAGAGAATCAAAGTTCCAGAATGCTGATTCCACAAACTCACCATTGTCTTCTGAAAAACCCATGTTCAGAAATATTTCACGAATCTCATCAATGATGACCCTCAACGGATGCTTTTTACCTGCAAATATGACTGGCGCTTCGGCATTAATGTCATATGGACGATACTGTAAGCTTTTCCATTCTCCATCTTTTAGCTGTTGGTGTGTTAACTGAGTAGCTTGTTCCTGTATTGTGAATCCTTCTTTTAGAATAGCTTCACCTTTAGGTAATAGTTTAAAAGAGTGTGAGGTCTCTTTTTCAACTTTTAAAATATTTTTTCTTCCGGTGAGCTTTTTAAAACCATCCATCAAATCGTCAGCAAAGAATTTGACTCCGTCCGCATTGGTTTTAAGATAATCCAAAACCCTTTCGTCAACATCGACTTTGGATGCGAAATCCTTACCGAAATCAGTGATGTTTACTACACCCTTATCAATATCTGCCCAGTTTTTACGGCGAAGCCATCCGATAGCAATATTTGCCTCTTTTTTGTCGATTCCTGTTTCACTGGCCAAATCCTTCATGTGAATTTGGTGCTTTTCGGCCAGAACATCCAATATTTTCCTTTCAGGAAGGCCTTCTTCAGCGTATTTAAGCCCGTCATCGGTCAGGGAATAGGTTTCCTGAACTTCCTTGTCCACTTCAATAATGTCTTTTGAAGCAAGTGAACCTGCAGCACTCATGACTGATTTGATGTCCATTCCCGCATTTTGAGCTATTTCTTCAGGAGTTGCATGCGGATTAGCTTCCAATTCTTTTAAAAGTTTCTTTTCATAAATATGTAATTCATTAATGGTTTTTTTAATATCCTCACTCATTTAAACACCATACTAATTATCATTAATAATAGTATAATATATATTTAAATTAATTAATAAAAGTATTGAAAAATTGGTGTCAAAAAGGGATTTTTTGAAATTTCCAATCAAAATATATATAAAACATTGACACAAGTTATCTATGAGTAGATTATTATGGAAGCCAACGAAGACATTAACTTAATTGTAAATCATCCGAAAAAGGCAATCAACAAGCTGGCCCTGCCTATTATCATAAGTAACCTCTTCATGATGATGAACAACATCATTGACGGAATTTGGGTTGCGGGATTAGGTCCGGGACCTCTTGCGGCTGTGGGATTTGTAACACCACTTTTTTTGGCAATGGTAGGTTTTGCAAACGGGCTTGGAGCGGGTTCCAACAGTCTGATTGCCAGATATATCGGAGCAGAAGACTATGAAAGTGCGGGAAACAGTGCAATTCACTCAATAATGCTAAGCATAATCGTGACAGTTATTGCAACGATTGCCCTTATTCTGGTTTTAAAGGAACTGCTGTTAATTATGGGTGCTGAAGAAGTGCTTGGTGAAGCATTAACCTACGGATACATCGTGATTGCAGGAGTTTTCTCAATATTTCTCCCAGCAATGATGGCTGCGATATTCAGGTCACAGGGAGAAATCAAAAGGGCATCATATCCACTGATGCTGACTGCAATAATAAACATGATTCTCGATCCAATATTCATTTACACATTGGGCTTGGGAGTAGGGGGAGCTGCTATAGCGACAGTTCTGGCCGGAGCGCTATCAATGATTCCAATGATGTATTGGATGTTTGTCAAAAAAGACAGCTTTCTGGAAATCAGGATGAGCGAATACAAAACAAATCTGACAATTTATAAGGACATTCTGGTTGTGGGAATACCAGCAAGCCTGGAACAGTTCATCATATCATTCGTATCAATTCTTATGAACTACTGGCTGACAATACTTGCAGGAACAGTAGCAGTGGCAGCATATACGGCCACATGGAGACTTGTTTCAGTTGGAATTGCACCTATGATCGGTATTGGTATAGCTGCACTTACAGTTGGCGGAGCGGCCTACGGCGCCCGTAATTACGACAACATGAAAACAGCACTCAATTATGGTGTGAAATTGGGTCTGATATCCTCAGTGATTATCTGCGCTTTCTTCTTTATCTTTGCAGAACCGTTGTCTTTTATATTCTCATATTCAACAGACAGTTCTGTTTTAGCCCCTAGGGTTGTAGATGCACTGCGCATACTATGTTTCTTTTTACTATTGATGCCTTTGGGAGTTATGGCTGGAAACCTGTTCCAAAGTATGGGAAAAGGAACAATATCCCTTGTTCTGACAGTACTCAGGTCATTTATCCTTGAAGTGATATTTGCAGGATTGTTCGGATTCGTTTTCGGCCTTGGAGATATTGGAATTTATGCAGGTCTTGTTACCGGAATGGCTGTCGGTTCGCTAATCGGATACATCTACATCAATTATTATCTGAATAAACATAGAATCTACTTCAAGTAGCTTCACCAAACATCACCATTAACTATTTTCTAATTTAGATATTCTTTTTTCCAAATCTTTTAAAGTTAATTTTGTCACATTATCCAAATTCCCGCTTTCAAAATTGTCTATTTCATCATTATAACATTTAGCCTGATTATCTGAGAATTCTTCATAGTAACTGATTAAAAATATTATAACATCATCAAAAGTATCATTTTCTGATGCAAGTTCAGACAAAATACGATAATTATCTTCGAAAATCTCAATGGTTTTGGTCATCATGTATTAAGCTATACTCAGAATAACATAAATAGTTAATTCAACAAAGAAATTTTTAATTATTGATGGGGAATATCTGATGGATTTGAAAAATAATTTGCTATTAAAAATATATACTGTAATAATTGGAATCATTGCAGGGGCAATTATCTGGTGTTTCATAAGAGGCATGAATTTCGGAATTCACTTTTTATGGGACTACCTGCCGGGATTGATTGATTTTAAGTATTATACCATAATTGTATGTCTAATTGGCGGTCTTCTGATTGGTCTGTGGAAAAACAAATACGGAGACAGTCCCGAAGAGTTGAATGAAGTAATAAAAACAGTTAAAAAAGACCACAGATATTCCTATAACAATATTTTTTCATCCACAGTTTCCGCAATACTGCCACTGATTCTTGGTGCAAGCGTAGGGCCTGAAGCTGGATTGACCGGCATAATTGCAGGATTGTTTACCTGGATTGGAGACAAACTGAAAATATTCAATGATGAGCTTGAGGAATTGGCCCATATCGGTATTACGGCAACATTAGGTACAATATTTGCCTCACCGATGTTCGGTTTTGTAGAACCGATTGAAAACGAGGAAAGCTCACTTCCAAAAACATCAAAAAATATATTATATTTTGTAGCCATTTTAAGTTCTTTTGGAATATTTATCCTTCTAAATCATCTGACACACAATCATGCTGGCCTGCATTCAATCGGAACAGCCACACCGGATAACCTCAATTATCTTGGGATAATACTGATGATAATTCTGGAAACTGTCCTTTCATATGTATATTTCATTAGCCATAAACTGTCCAAAACAGTATTCAAAAACCTTAAAGATAATTTTATCCTGAAAGGAGTTATCGGAGGATTGATACTTGGTATAATCGGGACATTGCTTCCATTGACAATGTTTTCAGGAGAGGAGCAGATTTATATTCTTATGGAGACCGGCGCACAGGTCGGAATAATAATCCTGATTCTGACAAGCATTATAAAAATAGTTCTAACCAATATCTGCATTGAAACTGGCCTTAAAGGAGGACATTTCTTCCCGCTGATATTTTCAGGAACTGCAATGGGCTATGCAATGAGCATTATTTTGAATATGGATCCAGTAATTTCAATGGCTATCACTACAACATCATTTATGGCAGGAATCTTAAGAAAGCCTCTTGCAGTCGTGCTGCTTTTAATAATCATATTTCCAATGAATCTGATTCCGCTGATGCTTGTATCAGCAGTCATACCTTGTCTAGTTGAAACACCAAAATTTTTAGATATAAATTAAAAAAAGAAGTTATTCGAAGTTAGACTTCAAATAACTGACAAAAATTGAAGCTGCAGTCAAATCAGCTGTTGTTCCTGGATTATAGTGATTTTTATATAGATAATCATCAAATTCAGAGACTTTTTGCTTGAAATCACTTTCATCCTTCAGATTTAGCAAATCTCTTGTCATCATGGAAATTTTTAAAGCCTCATCAGAGCCGTATTTTCTTGAAATTAATGTATCCGGAACCTGAGACAATATCGTTAAAAACGTCAGAAGGCATGCGTCATTTAATGATTTTTCCTCTTTAAGCTCATGGTAAGTTGGATAGCCTATTTCAAAAACAGCCGGCATGTCTGAAGTCATCTCACGGGCAAGCATGTCCCATGGAGCAGATATCTTCAAAACATCATACATAGTCTGGTTGTTTTCACGCAATTCGTTTTTGGCATTGTCTGATGCGACATCATACTCATCCTGGTCTCCCATTCCGCCTGCATCGGCAATGTTTATTGCATCATACAAGTCACATGCATCATCAACAGAAGTATTTGCCATTAATTTAACGATATTCGGACGGATTTCATCAAAATCATCACTTATGGCAGCAGCCACAGCTATCGGAGTGGTCATCATCACAATACCCAAGTTAGTGTTGTTTTTAATCCATCTGTCAGTTTCTGCAACTGCCTGCAGGATGTATTTTCCAAGCAACGGATTTTCAACGTCAACGTCAGTGCATGCTTCACGGATAGTATCTCCAATTACAATTCCGCTGATTACAAAGTCTTCAAAGACCATATCATCATAATCCCTGGTTCTGTGAACATTTCCCGGCTTTGGATATCCGCTGACTTCAAGAGCAGAAGCAATTTGAGCAATTTTAGCTATTTCAGAAGGATTCATTCTATCATGTCCTCTAAAAGCACTTTAGGTGCGAAGTTTGTGATAATCAAATCGGCACCTGCCCTTTTAATTGAAACAAGACTTTCCATTATTGCCCTTTCAGTCAGGTATCCTTTTTCAATTGCAGCCATAATCATTGAATATTCACCGCTTACATTATATGCAACCAGAGGCAACATAAATTCATCCTTAACTGTTCTTACAACATCAAGATAAGGCAAAGCAGGTTTTACCATTAAAAAGTCGCAGCCTTCAATCACATCCAATTCACATTCACGAATAGCTTCAACAGCATTTGCAGGATCCATCTGATAGCTTTTCCTATCCCCTTTATGAGGTGATGAACATGCTGCCTGACGGAAGGGTTCATAGAAAGCTGATGCATATTTTGCAGAATATGACATTATCATGACATTATAATATCCGTTTTCATCCAAAGCCTGTCTGATAGCCCCAACTCTTCCATCCATCATGTCGGAAGGAGCTACAATATCAGCACCCGCACGTGCATGGGACAGTGCCACTTTTTCAATGTATTCCAATGATTCGTCATTCAATATTTCGATTCCGTCATCAGTGTCATCATTCTGCTTGATTAAACCGCAATGTCCGTGAGAAGTGTATTGACATAAGCAGACATCACTAATTACGACCAAATTGGTCTGCTTTTTAAGTTCACGGATAGCCTTTTGAACGATTCCTGTATCTGCATAATCCGGAGTTGCGATTTCATCCTTTTCATCTTCCGGAGGGATACCGAAAACAATGATTGATTTCAAACCTTTTGTTTCAAGTTTTTTTGCAAATTCGACTCCACTTTCCAAAGAATACCTGTATTCGCCTGGAAGAGATGAAATTTCTTCTTTTTCATCACCTTTAAGTTCCTGTTTAAAATAAATCGGATAAATTAAATCTTCCTTTTGAAGTTTTGTTTCACGTACAATGTCACGAATTTTTGAGTTTTTTCTTAATCTTCTCATTCTTGTAATTGGAAACTGCATTTTATTTCACCTTGTATTAATATTACAAATTAAAATTATTTAAGTATTAATACTTTAAATTAAATATAATTTAGTATGTCAAACAAAATTGGGGAAAAATTTCAAATTACAAGCTTTGGTTCAAGCCACGGGACTGCAGTAGGTGCAGTTATCGACGGATGCCCTGCAAATCTTGAACTGAACGTTGAAGATATTCAAAAGGAATTGGATAAAAGGAAACCTGGCACAAGCAGCGTGACCACACCTAGAAAAGAATCTGATGAAGTCCAGATATTGTCAGGAATTTTTGAAGGAAAAACAGATGGAACACCAATAACAGGAGTCGTATTCAATAAAAACCAGCACTCCAAAGACTATTCAATGTTCAAAGATACGCCACGCCCTTCCCATGGGGACTATGGCTGGATGACAAAATACGGAAATTACGATTACAATGGCGGAGGCCGTGGAAGCGGCAGAGTAACCATCGGACATGTTATTGGAGGAGCTGTTGCCAAAAAGCTCCTGAAAACCAAAAACATAGAAATCATTTCACATGTAACTCAAATCGGAGACATTAAAGCTGAAAAATTATCATTTGATGAAATCAAAAGCAACATTGCAAAAAATCCTGTTCGCTGCGGTGATTTGAAAGCCGCAAAAGAAATGGAAGCGTTAATTATTGCTAAAAAACAGGAAGGCGACTCTGTTGGAGGAATTGTGGAAACGATTGCAGTTAATGTTCCTGCTGGGCTTGGTGAACCTGTCTTTGAAAGGCTTGACGGCGATTTGGCTAGAATCCTGATGAATATCGGTGCCGTTAAAGGCGTTGAAATAGGTTTGGGCTTTGATGTTGCAGACAAATATGCATCCGAAATCAATGACGAATATTACATTGAAAATGATTCTATAAAAACCAAAACAAACAATTCCGGAGGAATTATCGGCGGAATGAGCAATGGAATGCCGATTATATCAAGAATTGCAATAAAACCAACCCCATCCATTTCCAAATGTCAGAACTCAATTGATTTGGAAAGAATGGAAAATAAAAAAATAGAAATAAAAGGAAGACACGATCCTTGCATATGTCCAAGAGTAACTGTTGTTGCCGAATCTTCAACTGCAATAGTCTTGGCAGACCATATGATTCGCTCAGGATTTATTAATCCGAGCAAACTCAATGATTAGATCTTTTATTCATATATGAAAATTCATCAGTTTCCCCATTTTTTATTGCAAGCCTGTTTGTATTTCTCCTTTCAAAACGAGACAAATTATTATTAGATCCATGGAAAGGCGCATCCACATCTTTAAGTGACATTATACGTGCCCTTGCAGGATTGTTGAAATTAATGTCAAGTGCCATTCCATCAAATGCAGCTAAAGTTTTAACCCCAGTTAATCTGGTTATTCTTTTAGCCTCACCAATAGGATTATTGGAAATCATTTTAAGACCTAAATGAGTCATTATAGCCAATTTAGGTTTAATTTCTTTCAATAGCTTAATAAATACATGGGAACACAAGTGACCTTTAATTGATTTTCCACCAGGACGCAATACGCTGGCTATAAAAACATCAGCACCTTCGTGTGCTTCAACCAATTCCGGAAAATAAGCAGTGTCTGAAGTATAAGATATTTTAAAATCCTTATATTCCATCTGAAAACCTATACCCACAGGATCACCATGTCTTGTAGGGGTGGCTCTGATTAAACAGTTATCAAAATACCTAACATCGCCGGATTCCATTTCCATTATATCAGACTGACTTTGATGATATTTAGAAATGCATGGCCCCCACTTTTCAAAACCTGACAAAACACTTTTTGCACCTATGATATGACCATTTTTCTGTGTCATTCCACGAGTCATTGCCTCAATCAATATTTCAGCATCGTTATAATGGTCAGTGTGCGCATGAGATACAAAGATTCCATCGATATTTCTTGGATCAAGCCCGAATTGATATGTTCTGACTAAAGCGCCTGGGCCCGGGTCGATATGATAATTTCTTCCACCCAGATTATCAATTCTAAATCCACCAGTCATCCTTCTTTGGTTGATGGCGGAAAATCTCCCACCACCAGTTCCTAAGAATATTAATTTCATTTAGCTTCCTCAAAGTGAACATAGGATAATATTACAGGACAATGGGGATTTATTTCTTTTAAGACATAAAACTTCATCTTTGATAATGACTTTATCTCCAATTTTGATATCATCAGTTTCGGCAAACATGATAACATTATGATTAGGACCTGCTAACGGTTTCCAATTAAAATTGAATGCCTGAGTTTTATCATTTAACTTAACTTCAATCATTTTCCCGTCAATTGATTCAACCTTACCGATTGGCCCTTCATCAATGATTTTATTGGCCAATTCAATTTCTCTTGTTTTCTGAATCATTTCTTCAGTTAACTGTTGCCTGTATTTAGTTAAAACTTTGATATCTGCATCAATTGTCATATTTAGATGTTTTTGAGCTTCAGAAGCTGTAAAATTAGGCTGTTGAATTAAAATATCGAATTCCTTGCCTATCGTAGGTGTTTTTTTAGAAATCTCAGTTAGGATGTCCTCAAAAATATCACCCATCAGCCTTAAACTGTGTGAAGCTTTCCATCTTCTTTGAATTAAAGTTTCAGCCTGCTTTTTAGCATAGTCATTTCCAAATAAAATAATGCCCTTTTGCCCGGCATTACGGGATTTTGTTTCAGATCCGATTAATTCTACAATTTGATAACCGTTAGTGGTTCCGTAAATCCTTTTACGTTTTGTTTCATGAGTTCCTTTTGTACTTACTTCTCCTCTAACAGTATTTCCCACAATTCGCAGTTTATCAGCATCATCCGTTATTTTAATTGGAACATCAAGCTCTCTAGATCTTTTTAAAAGTTCATCATCAGTTGTAATACTTCCATCATATAATTCGTCTTCTAACGCTTGCCTATTGTTACCGAAATAAGCAATTCTTCTTTTATCACTGGCCATTACACAGCCTTTCTTTCCAACATATGCTATGATTAAACTCATAATCCTCCTCGCATTAATCAAATTATTTTAAAATATATTTATATATAATTTATATTAATTCTAAT
>NZ_JAZUMY010000084.1:0-17696 GCF_045603845.1 Methanobrevibacter sp. | reverse complement strand
GGCAGCTACGCGCTAGGTGATAAAGGCTGAAAGCATCTAAGCCTGAGGTATCCCCTGAAAATAGATTGCTTAGGACGCGAGTAGAAGACTTGTTTGATGGGGTAGGGATGTAAGCTTCGAGGTTTTTTTTCCGAGTTGTTGAGTCCGCTGCTTCCAATTGTTCGCTTGCATTATTTTAATTGTTAGTAAACTTATACATTCTTAAAGAATGATATGTAGTTTAATAATAATTTGGTTAGGTGTTAACAGTAAGGGTGAAAGTTGCACTAATTATAATTTATTTTTCATACTCATATGTAATAGGTAAGTATTGCGGTCATAGCATGGGGGTTATACCTGGTCTCGTTTCGTTCCCAGTAGTGAAGTCCTTTTGTGTTTTGTTTGTGTACTATGGTTTTCTATGGGAATTTCATTTCGCTGCAAGCTTTCTCTATTACAATTATTTTACTATTTTTGATTTGTTTTTTTTTTATTGTTCTTATTTATCTATTTTGGTGATTTTATGAAAATTAAAGTTTTGGATACAACTTTACGTGATGGAGAACAAACTCCCGGTGTTTCTTTAACCTCTATGGAAAAATTAAGAATCGCTTCTAAATTGGATGAGATTGGTGTTGATTTTATCGAAGCCGGTTCTGCAATTACTTCTGAAGGTGAAAGAAAATCCATTAAAGAGATTACCTCTCAGGGGTTCAATGCTGAAATTTTAAGTTTTTCAAGACCTTTAACTACAGATATAGATTATTGTCTGGATTGTGATGTTGATGCTGTTAATTTGGTTGTTCCTACTTCAGATTTACATATCTTCGATAAGCTTAAAATCACTAAAGATGAATTAATCAAAATGTCCAATTCCGCTGTTGATTACTGTAAAGATCATGGGCTTGCTGTTGAATTATCTGCTGAAGATGCATCTCGAAGTGATGTGAATTTTTTAAGAAATGTTTTTTTAAATGGAATAGAACATGGTGCTGATAGAGTCTGTGTGTGTGACACTGTCGGAATTTTAACACCTGATGCTTCCTTTGAACTTTTCAATGCTTTGAGAGATATCGATGCACCAGTTTCATGTCATTGTCATAATGATTTCGGGCTTGCAGTTGCCAATACTCTGTCTGCTCTTAAAGGTGGTGCTGTCGAATTTCATTCTACGGTTAATGGTATAGGTGAACGTGCAGGCAATACCTCTTTTGAGGAATGTGTTGTCAGCATTGACCGTTTGCTGCCAGACTTTTCTACAGACATCAAGATTCATGAAATTTATGATATTTCTAAACTTGTTGCCCGTTTGACTGGTGTTTATATTCAGCCTAACAAGGCCATTGTTGGAGAAAATGCTTTTGCTCATGAATCAGGAATTCATTCAGACGGTATAATTAAAAATTCTGCTACTTATGAACCTATGACTCCAGAACTTGTAGGTCGTAGCCGCAAATTTATTATAGGAAAACATATGGGAACTCATGGGCTTGATTCAAGATTGAAGGAATTGGGATTGAATGTTGATAAGAATCAACTTCAGCAAATTTGCAATAATATCAAAGAACTTGCGGATAAAGGTAAGACAGTTACTGATGTTGATTTGCAGGCAATTGCGGATAATGTTTTGGATATCAATCATGAGGATAGAATTAAACTTGAGGATGTTACTATAGTATCCGGAAATAAGGTAATGCCTACCGCATCTGTTAAGTTAAATGTGGATGGAGAAGAGATTTTAAATGCTGGTGTCGGTATCGGTCCTGTGGATGCAGCAATTAACGCCATCAATTCTCTAGATATATTCAATGATATTGATTTCATAGAATATCACGTAGATGCTATTACCGGAGGTACGGATGCAATAATTGATGTAATAGTCAAGCTTCAGAAAGGAGATAGGATCATATCTGCAAGGGGTACTGAGCCAGACATCATTGATGCAAGTGTTAAAGCTTATATTTCAGGTGTTAATAGATTGCTTCAGGAGTAATTATTATGGATTTACAGATTTTAGGTTTTAAAGGCGAAATTTCTTCTGTAGGTGATACATTAAATCAGATTAATTCTATTAAAAAAGATGATGAGATTATTCAATTGCTGAATGCTGATGCCGTTGCCGGCGTTAGACATATTGAACATGGCGTAAATCAGGCAGTTCTTGCTTTTGAGAGAAGTCAGAATCTTGCCAATGATTTAAGTGTTGAAATATGTCTTCGATGTTCTGCTCAAAGACAGATTTCCCGTGCTTTTGATTTATTGGGACTCAAGGAAGGACCAATGAATCTATGTGTAATTTTAATTGGCTGTGATGATTATACTTCAGAGTTATCCTCATTATTTGCTTTGGATGAGAGTGTTTTAAGTCCTAATATTGATAGCTTAAAGGAGATTTATTCAATTAATGATGAAGAATTGGAAATAATGGATGTTGAAGACATTTTAATTGACAGGATATCTAGGCTTGTTGCAGATTATTAACTGCATCGATTATCTTATCCAAATATTCATTTT
This sequence comes from Methanobrevibacter sp., assembly GCF_045603845.1. GTDB lineage: Archaea > Methanobacteriota > Methanobacteria > Methanobacteriales > Methanobacteriaceae > Methanocatella. Next base: position 15,203 of record NZ_JAZUMY010000084.1, on the reverse strand, counting down.
TGAGGCAATTATAATTTAAATTTTTTATTTCAATCGAAATGGCTTTTGTTTTTACCCTGTTGTAATTAGGACATTTATTGATAAATCCGCTTTTATTTATCGGCAATTGTTTTTTCAGTTCCCAAGTTTTTTGCTTGGCATCATCGTCCAATATAATTAAATTAACGCCTCTTTTTTCATTATGTATTGAGTCAGGAATGTGTTTTTTTAGATGCTCTGTTGCATTTAATGTGAGTTGAAGATTATTTTTCACATCTTTAATTTCTTCATGTATACCACTACATATAATTTCATTAGTTTTGCTTAATTTTAATGGAAGTGATGTTTCATCAAATAAATTTTCATCATTGGTTGTGATAAATCCGCCTGATCCAACATTAATCATTTTTGGCTGTCCTGTTGATGCAATAACAATATCTGAAATTTTGCAGTTTCCTAATAATTCCTTTTCATCGCCGATTCCTGCCGATGCATCTTCAATTGTTGTTATTCCATTATTTTTACAATATTTAGAAATGCTTTTAGTGTCCTGTTCGCCAGTATAGCCTGCGAAACTTGTAAATATTAACGCGGAATTATCTGGAATATCCATTTCATTCAATTCATTTGGATTGATAATTCCCAAATCAGTTTTAAGAGAGATTATTTCCTTTCCTAAAAATTTGGCAATCTGTTTAAATCCATGCCATCCTCCTTGATCCGGAATGATAACACTTCCTTTCACAGAACTTAAGGCTACAAAAATGCTGTTATTTCCGCTTGAAGTAACTTTTGCAAATTCGGAATTTGTCAGTTCCTTTATTTTTTCTTCACATTCCTTTTCAAAATTAATGTTATCCAGTTTTCCAAGTGCAACGTCAGACATTATTTTTTTCGTTTCTTTTTTGGGAGATTTGAATTCAAACATCATATTATCATTTTTTAAAGTACATATCCAGAGTGGTCTGTTTTGTGTGAAGCATTTCGTTCATCAGAGTACCTTGTTTTACATATTTGCTTATTGGAATAGTTAATTTAGTTCCTGCATATTTTAAACATTCATTTAAAGTTTCAAATTCTTTATATGGCTTTTGCATAGCCTCTTTAATATTTTCCCTAACATTAAATACACCTAATGGAACATATCCTTCATAAGCTTCTCTTAAAATCAATAATCCTGATTGCTTTTTATTTTTCAGCAAATAATCAAGAACTGCCATTTTTGCGGTATAATAACATCCTCCGACAATGGAATATTCTTTTTTACCGCCGTTTGTTTCATAATCCGAATATATCAGCTCTTCATTACCCATAATTTTAATAAATGCTTCGTACCATTCGTATTGCCATTCCGTAGGTGTTAAAATGATTACATAATAATTGTTAAGGCTTCCGAATTCATAGACTCTGTATGTATCAATCTTTTCGAATTTTCTTACTTCTTTTAAAAACTGATCTGCCAATGTTGAATCGCAAGCGGTAATTGACCATCTTGTTGGAACCAATTTTCTTTTGTTTTTAGTTCCTATTGCCCCAACTGAAAATGCTTTTTGCATCGCGCTAAATGGAACTTCTTTATTGTGCAGGTTTACAACCGCATCAATTGCTTTCAAGTCAGTATCATAAAATGTCTTTTCAAGCTGCCTGTCCCATTTGACCGCATCAATATCAAATCTTTCAATGACTGCACTTGGGCCGTGAGGCATGCTGTCTTCACTTAGCATTGATCCTGTAGGTGTTTTTCCAAAAGTAGCTTCGCTGTCAATTGAGGTTGATGCAAGGGAAATATCCTGAAGTTTTTCAACGAAGGGATTTTCCAAATCATCTATTTTAATCAACTGTTTTCCACGTACAAGATTCATACGATAATTAATAATGTCCTCTTGCTGCTTATTCTGGCCAATCCATGATTCCGGTGAATCCATAATGGATGTGTCTCCGGCTTCTCCGACCATCATAGGTCCAGCATAAACTTTTGGATAAGACCATCTTCCAATAAAAACGGATGGTGGGGTACTTCCTTCGAGATTTTTTCCAACCTTAACAGATTTCATCTGTATCTGTTCGGTTAATTTGGCCAAATAAGCATTTTTAGATGTAATCATAATAATAAATAAAAAAAGTTAAGAGAATAAATCTCTTATTTAACAAAATTCGATAGTTGCTGGTGGTTTGTCACTTATTGATAAAGCAACATGAGTTACTTCTGATATTTCAGAGGTTATTCTTTTTGAGATGGTTTGAACAACATCCCAAGGCAATTGCGGAACATATGCAGTCATTGCATCAACGGAATTAACTATTCTTACAATAACCAGATATCCGAAGTCTCTTTGGTCTCCTTTTACACCAGTGGCTTTGCTGTCAGTCAATACGGCGAAATATTGCCATACTTCTTCATCAAGTCCTGCCTTCTCAACTTCGTCACAGACAATTTTATTTGCTTTTCTACAGATTTCAACATTTTCTCTTGTTAAGTCTCCGATAACTCTAACTCCAAGTCCTGGTCCTGGGAAAGGTTGTCTGTAAACGGTTGTTTTCGGTAAATCCAGTTCATCACCAATTTCTCTTACTTCGTCTTTGTATAAATCACGGATTGGTTCACATAATTCCAATTCCATTCCACTTGGAAGTGCTAGATTATGGTGTGATTTGATTTTTCCATCACTTTCAATCCAATCTGGGGCAATAGTACCTTGAACTAAATATTTTGCTCCTGATTTGATAGCTTCTCTTTCAAAGACTTCGATGAATACTCTTCCGATGATTTTTCTTTTTTCTTCAGGATCTTCAACACCTGCAAGCTGATCCATAAATTCATCTGAAGCGTCAACAAATTTGAAATTTAATCTGTCTTTGAATGTATTGGTAACCTGTTCAACTTCTCCTTCTCTTAAAAGACCATGGTCAACAAAAACAGCAGTCAAATTATCACCGATAGCTTCCTGAACTAAAACAGAACAAACTGAACTGTCAACTCCTCCAGAAAGTGCTATAATTGCTTTTTCATCACCAATTTGGTCTTTGATTTTTTGAATTGCATCTTCAATAAATTCTTTTGGGCTTAACATTATAATCACTTACTCTTCTTCTTCATCTTCTTCTTCATAATCTTCAATGATTTGTTTGATGATGGATTCCAAACCAGTATCATTTCCAGCTTCTAAAGCTTCAAAGATTTCATCATATTTGACATATTTTTCTAATTTAACTGATTTTGCTCCAATACCGGAAATTCTAAAACCGTATTCTTCATCACCAATTGGTATGTTGACATATTGTTTTTTTAATCCTGCTTTATTTTCCAATGCTTTTTCCTTTAAGTCTTCTGCGTTATTAATCATCGTTACACCTATTGTTTACATATTTTATAGAAATTTTCAAATATCTGGGATCCTTTTGGGGTATGGTGTACTTCCGGATGGAATTGTATTCCATACACCTCTTTATCTTTATGTTTAAAGGATTCGATATCACATAATTTTGAATTAGCTAAGATTTCAAATTCATCGGGGATGCTTTTGACTTCATCCTTATGGGATGACCAAACTTCCATTTCTGGAGCCAGTCCCTCAAATAAATTTTCATCATTATTAATATTAATTTTAACTTGAGCATAACTTTCAGTGTTTGAAGTAGATACTTCTCCACCATATGTTTTAGCAATTAACTGGTGACCAAGACATATTCCTAAAATAGGTATGTCAAAGTACTTAATGTATTCTTCACTGTTTCCTGCTCCTTCAAGTGAAGGGCCTCCGCCTAAAATCAAACCTGTAGGATTTTTAGCTTCGATTTCTTCAATACTTAATGTATTTGACACCAATTCGGAATCAATTTTTAAATATTGTAAACTGCGCTGAATTCTATGGTTATATTGACCTTTATTATTAATCACTATGATTGTCATGTTATGCTCCAAAATATTATATTATTATTTTTGGCTTTTTTCATTTATTATACTTTGTATCAAAACTTTAAATACTAGTGATAATATAATAATTTTACATGGAACTTAGAGATTTAGCATTTGTAATTATTGCAATATTAATTGCAGTTGTGATTTTAAAGATATTTATGTGGTTATTGCCTGTAATTATTGTTTTAGTAATTGCATTTTTCATTTATATCTATTTATCTGAGAGATATAACTATTAGATATTTTTGTTGTATATTCAACTATACAACATTCTAAATTTTCGCTTTTTTGGAAAAAGTATTATTTAAAATTAAAAAAAGAAAAAATAATAAGAATTAGTCTTTCTTACTATTTCTATAATATCCATATCCTAATATGATTAAAATAATTAAAATTGCTGCTATATATGGTAGTGGTGATTGTTCGGTCTGTTTTGCAACATCTTTTTTAACTATTTCATGTGCATTGTTTTGTCCGGCACTGCTTTCGGATGATTCTTGATTTTGGGATTCACTATTCTGTGCGTTATCTAAACCAATATTTGTGTCTAAGACAGTTGTGGAGTTATTTTGAGCATTTGCACTTTCAATAATATTTACAATTATTTCATCCAAAGTATTTGCGTTAGTATTAACAGCATCACTGTTTGTATTTTCAGGTATTGTAGTATTGCTTTGTGTGTTGTTTGTGTTTTCAGGTATTGTTGCATTGGTGGTGTTATCAATATTTTTATCAGTATTGTTTGTTTCGTTGATAACTTCTGGAATTTCAGTATCGTTAGTTTTTTCTTCAGGAACAGGATTATTATTTTCTGGATTTGAAGTTTCTTCTTTTGGAGTTACTGTAATAGTATTTCCATTTTCATCAAGGAATGTTGTAGGATTATTTATTAAATCATTAGTGATAAATGCCTTATTCCAACCATCACTATTTGGATCGATATCCCAATAATTATTATTGAAATTTGTTCCTGTTGCAGTTGTTTCATCAGCGTAAACCAGAGATCCAACTTTGGCAGTATTTCCTTCAATGTAATTGTTTTCAAATATAACAGTTGACGGAATGTGAGGAGTTTCTTCAGCAATATAGATTACACCACCTTTTCTTAAAGCACTATTGTTAATGATTTTTGAATTGGTAACCGTTAATGGTCCGGATGTAATCATCGCCCCACCTTGTGTTCCAGCATAATTGTTAGAAATCGTACAATTGTTAACTGTTAATTCACCTGGCCAGTTATAAAGAGCCCCACCCCATTCTTTTGCGGTATTGTTGTCAAAAGTACAGTTTTCAGTTAATGTAGTTGAATAAACTCCAACACGTACAGATCCGCCGTCACGTTCTGCATAATTTGATTTGAATACTGAATTGTAAACATATGAGTTTCCCCAATATGTGGCGAGTGCACCCCCATCATGGTATGCGGTATTATTGATAAAATTACAATTGGTAGCATTTAAGAATCCGTAATTGGTAAATACTTGCCATTTTATTCTGTGTTGCTCTCCAGCAATGTCAATAGCGCCACCGTTTTCTCTAGCACTATTATTGAAGAAATTACAACTGTCAACGTAAATTTGTCCACCTAATTCTGAATGAATCGCTCCACCATAATCTGGACTTTTCCCGTTGATGAATGTAAGATTAAAGAATTTTACTTGGCTAACGGAGTTAACTAATATGATGGTATTTTTATGGTCCCCATCGATTATTACTCCATCTGCACTTCCAATTCCCTGTAAAGTAATATTTTTATCAATTTTTATTCCTGATTCGACATATGTTCCTGGTGATAAAAATATTGTATCATTATCACTTACAGTGTTTACAGCGTCTTGTATGGACATTGAATTGTCAATCGTCACATTTTCAGCAGAAACATAAGGAATCATTATTAAGCATAAAAAAATTAATAAGATTAGGCCTTTCTTTATATTTTCACCTCCTTTGAATATAATTATTTAAATATGAATTTATAAAGTTTTTCATTGATGTTACTTTTTTTATCATCGTAAATTATGGATTATTTGTCATAAATTCATTTTTTATTGATTATTTTTAGTTTTTGATTGCATAATATTATTTATAATGTAATTTAATCTTTTTAGATTATTTTTTATATTATTATTGAATTTTTAAAATAATTTATATTATGTTAATGTTTGCTTATTCATATCAATGGTTACGTTTTGGTTACAAAATCTTTAAATATCTATTTTTTTAACAATAAAGCAAGGTGATAGAATGTTACCATTTAAAAAAGTTTCAAAAATATATTTTAGTCCATCAGGAACTACTAAAAGAGTTGTTGATGAAATAGCAAAAAATTTCGAGCTTGACAATGAAAATTATGATTTGTTGAGTTTTGATGATAGTGTGAATTTTGATGATGAACTTGTTATTGTAGGAATGCCAGTTTTTGATGGCAGACTTCCAAAAATGGCAAGGGACCGTTTATCACAATTAAAAGGAAATAATACAAAAGCAGTGGCTGTAATTAACTATGGCGGTTTAGGTTATGGTGATGCTTTGTTGGAATTGGTGGATTTGCTTAAAGAGAATAATTTTGACGTCATTGGAGCAGCTTCAACTGTCAGTAAACATTCATTATTCAATGAAATTGCTTCAAAAAGGCCTGATAATCTGGATATGAAAATGCTTAATGAGTTTTCACAAAATCTGATTGAAAAATTGGAATCTGGAAAAACAAATGAAATTTTTGTCTCAGGTCAAAAGCCTTTTGCAGATTATGTGAATCATTCATTTGATGTGAAATGCGATGAAAATCTCTGTGTTTACTGTAATGACTGTGTATATACATGTCCTGTTGAGGCTATTGAGGAGGATAATCCTATTGAAACAAATCTTGATTTGTGCGACAACTGCAGTCTGTGCATTAACATTTGCAGTGAAAATGCAAGATCTTTTGATGGTGAAAATTATTTTGCCGAAAAGGAAAATGCCATGGAAAATGATATGTCTCGAAAGGAAATGGAATTTTTCATGTAAAAAGAGATAATATGGGGTGTTTTTTCGCACAGTAAACACCCTGTACTTTGGAAAATTATATTGGCAGATAATATTTTCCATTTTTATCAAATTAGAAAATTGTGGAAAACTAACTTGATAATAATTTGAAGAGTTATATGGACAATAATGTAATCCAAGAAATGTGTTTTTTAGGTTATCCTAAATTTTACATCTCTAGTTATAATGTTATATCTTATACTATATAAAAGTTTCTATTTTTTTAGGTTTACCTAAAATTTAAAAAAAGAGATTTTTGGAAAACTCTTTGGAGCTTCCCTATATTAATTTTTGAATTTCTTCACGAACGATTTTGTTAACGAGACTACCGTCGGCTTTTCCTTTGAGCTGTTTCATACTCATACCCATTAAAGGACCCATAGCACCCATTTGACGTTCTTTTACCATAGCTTCGTTATTGGCAACAATGTCTGCAATGATTTTGGCCACATCCTCTTCGCTGAGCATTGTTAAATTATTTGTTTCAGCGATTTTTGAGACGTCTTCATCAGGATTTTTGATTGTTTCGATAGTTAATTTGCGAACGCTGTCTTTTGCAATTTTGCTTTCGGATAATAATGTGAATATTCCTTTGAAGTGATCTAAAGTTAATATGTTGGTGTCATATCCTTCTCTTTTGATTTCACGCAAATCATATGCAAGAAGTGATGCTACAGGAGTCGCATCCACATCAACATCTTTCAGGATATCTTCAAAAGTGTCTGCGGTTTGTCTTTTAACAAGCTGCGTAGCTAAATCTTCACTTAATGAGTATTGCTCAACGATTCTTTCTTGTTTAACGTCAGGCAATTCAGGCAAGTTGTTTGCAATAGGTTCAACTCTTTCAGAAGTTATTTTAAATAATGGAATGTCTGTTTCCAAATACATCCTGTTTGCTGTAGGAAGCGGCCTCATATATTCTGTATTACCGTCATCTAAAGCTTTACGGGTTTCTTCTACAACACCGTCCAGACCTAATTGTGCTCTTCTTTTAACTTCTTCCAGTGCAGATATTGCAATGTCTTCATCGTGGGCCACTATAATGAATGCATCATCATCACCAATATCTAGATATTCGGTTACTTTATCAACCTCTTCCTGTGTTATTCCGTATGCTGGAAGTTCATCACTATGGAAGATGCCTGATACTCCACGTTTTTTAGCATAACTTGCAATTTCAGTACCAAATCTTCTTCCTGGTTGTACTTCACGACCAATCAATCCATCAAATCCTTTTAAAACAACCGCTTTAATAGTTTGCGCTGATTTTAAAATTTTGGATTCGGTATCTGTGAATAGTTCATCCAAATCATGGATCTCTTCAAGGACTTCCGCATTTCTTTCAGTTAATTGTTTTTTAATGTCAATTAGTTCAAGCTGTCTTGTAACTTCACGATTCACGATTTCTGCCATTAAGTCCAAATCCTGCACACCTTTGATTTCAACACGTGCGCCTTCAGCAATTGAAATGTTTAAATCCTGTCTGATTGTACCGAGACCTCTTTTAACGTTAGTGCTTCTTAAAATTTGACCGAGCATATATGCAACTTCTCTTACCTGATCAGGGTGGTGCATTGAAGGGTCAGTTGTAATTTCAGCCAATGGAATACCTAATCTGTCTAATCTGAATTCGGTAAATCCGTCTTTGGTTTCAACTCTTCTTGCAGCATCCTCTTCAAGACCAAGGCTTTCAATTATTACTCTTCCATAAGGAGTATCTAAATAACCATCAGTTGCAACCATACCTGTTCTTTGAAAACCGCCAGTATTACTTCCGTCAATAACTTGTTTTCTCATTGTATGGAATTCATCAACAATATGCATATTCATTAAGCATGCGATAGTAATACAGATATCCAGTGCTTCTTCATTTAGGCTGTGAGGTGGTTCATCATCGTTTTCAACAAGGCAAGTGTGTTTTTCAAAGTTTTCATATTTGAAATTCAGTCCTCTTAATGATTCCTGTAAAGCTGCCCTGTCAATTTCCCCTAGTTCTGATTGTGTTGGCCTTAATTTTCTTTGAACCAATTCATCAAAATCATCATCAACAAGTTCTGTTTTACAAGGACAGAATAATTTATGCTCACTGTTTAATTGTTGGTGAATTTCAAGTCCCATTTTTAATCCTAATTTTTCATAATCCATATTAACACCCTAGTTTAAGAAATCTCTGATTGAAGATTTTTTACTAAATTCACCTGCAATATTTTCTTGCATAATCTCTTTCACTTTATTGTAATCGTCGCTTTGACCTAATGCCCAGCATAATTTTACATAAGTCGTTTCAGGAGTCATGTCAAGTCCGGATATCACACCTGCATCAAGTATTTCACGGCCGGTTGAGTAAACATTCATATTCACCCTACCATAAAGGCACTGTGATGTCATGATGACAGGTATATTCTCATCTTGTGCTCTTTTAAATGAGTCAATCATGTTATTCGGAACATGTCCAAGACCGGTTCCTTCAATAACAAGCCCTTTATATCCTTTGTCAATGTGATATTCAATATATTCTTCAGATATTCCCGGAAAACTTTTAATGAATCCGACTTTTTCTTCAATAGCAGTATTCATCTCCAAGTCATTTTCTCCTCTTTTAGTATAATTATATTCCGGATTAGTAGTGATTTTTTTATCTTCGATTTTTGCTATCGGCTGAGCGTTAATGCTTCTGAAGGTATCTCTTCTGCTTGTGTGCATTTTTCTAACCTTAGTGCCTTTGTGTAAGAATGTATATTTGTCATTAAGACTTCCGTGCATACAGACACATACTTCCGCAATATCTGATTTCGCAGCAATCACAGAATCAATTAAGTTAATGTTGGCGTCGCTTGAAGGTCTGTCCGAACTTCTTTGAGCACCAGTGATAATTATTGGAACTGGGGTTTTTAACATGAAGCTTAATGCAGCTGATGTATAATGCATTGTATCGGTTCCATGGGCGATTACAACACCGTCTGTGCCTTCTGAAATGTCGTTCGCTATTTCTTTGGCTGCTTTAACCCAGTATTCAGGCTTCATATTTTCACTTAATATATTATATAATGCCTTAACGTTATAATTAGCATAATCCAGTAATTCAGGGTTGGCTTTTACCAAGTCTGATGCTGTAAATGCAGGATGCACAGCTCCAGTCCTGTAATCAATAACTGAAGACACGGTTCCTCCGGTGGATACGATTGAGATGTTTTGTTTTGAGTCATCTTTTGGAATTTCAGTTTTGTCAAATCCAATTTTAGGCTTTTCCCCTTTTTCAATTAGCTCGGCAGTAGTATTTTCAATAGCTACTCCAATGTTATAACCGCTTGATAGTTTTAAAACTAAATATCCATCATCAGCGTCTTCTGGTCTATCAAGCAAAATACCAGTATAAGAGATATCCTCCTTGTTTAATTTGATTTTATCTCCTATACCTAAACCATTATTTTCAATAAATTCTTTAGCATTTTGTTTATAGGTCATATAATCACACTACTATGAATTGTCTTTAATCCATTTAGCTCCAGCATGCAATACATCGATATTGACATCAATGACTTTAGGTTTTGAAGCAAACATTTCTTTAATAGCATTTTCGTAAGATTCAGCTTTCAATACATCTGTTAATTCAGTTAATGCACCTAAAAGTGCAGTATTTGCAGTTCTGGCATTTCCATGTTCTTCTGCAATATCAACACAAGGCATTGGAATAACTTTAACGTTCCTGTCCGTTGTGAACTCTCCGATGTGTGAATCGTAAAGTATGGTTCCTCCTTCTTTCACATCCTGTGAGAACTGCTCTAGGGAAGGCTTGTTCAACGCAATGAGAATATCCATTTCGTCAACTACAGGAGTTCCTATTGTTTCATTGGATATCACTACTGAACAGTTTGATTTTCCTCCTCTTTGTTCTGGTCCGTAGCTAGGATACCAGGATACATGTTTTCCTTCGGCACATGCTGCCTGTGCTATGGTAAGTCCTGCACTTAAGACTCCTTGTCCTCCGAATCCGCTGACTTTAATGCTCACTGGCTTAATGTCCTCATCAACGTATCCTGATCCTTCTTCTCTTTTTACATTAAATATTTTATCCAATGATTCTTTGCTGAAATCACTGGCAGGTCTTTGGATAGGTTCTTTTTTGTATAAGTTATTTCTGAAGTTTTTAACAGGGAATTCTTTTTCCATCTGTTCTTCAATAAATTTCTGAGCACTTGCAACATCCTGTTTTAAGTTTGTAGGACAAGGTGATAATATTTCAACGAAGGAATATCCTTTTCCTTCTTTCTGGACTGTCAATGCCTGTTTGATTGCATATTTGGCAAGCCTGATTTTCAGTGGATTTGCAAGGGATACTCTTTCAATGAATACGGGTGCTTTTAATGTGTTGATCAATTCACACATGTGTGTAGGGTGTCCTGCATAGTCAGGATCTCTTCCGCTCTGACAGGTGACTGTCTTTTCACCAATTAGTGTTGTAGGTGCCATCTGGCCACCGGTCATTCCGTAAACAGTGTTGTTTACAAAGAATACCGCAATTTTTTCTCCACGATTTGCAGCCTGTAAAGTTTCGTTCAAACCGATTGATGCTAAATCTCCATCTCCCTGGTAACTCATTACAATCGCATTGTCTTCTGCTCTTGAAATACCTGTAGCTACTGCAGGAGCTCTTCCGTGTGCGGTCTGGTAGTTTCCACAGTTAAAGTAGAAGTAAGCATACACTGAACATCCGACAGGTGAAATCATAACACATCTTTCCTGTATTCCAAGCTCATCCATACATTCAGCAATCAATTTATGTATAATTCCATGTCCACAACCTGCACAGTAGTGAGTTGATGTGATGTTGGTTCCTTTTCTGGGATATTCTTCTAAAAGGGATTGTGGATTTCTGCGTATCTGTAATTCATAATTGTCATTGTTTTTTAAATCTTCTAGTTTCATTTTTCCACATCCTTAATCGATAATATTCGGGCTGGCCTTTTCGCTGCTTCTTTTTGAAGTATCTAAATTTTCATCTTCAAAGCCAGCTATTTCATAGATTTTTGCAAGCACATGTTTGAGTTCTATTAGGTTTCCGCCCATCCTGTTTACAAGATGAGTGTCCTCTTTTCTCAATGCTGCAAATTGAACGTCTTCTAATAATTGTCCGTTACTCATTTCAACAGATATGAAACTTACTCCTTTGTCGGATAGTTCTTTGATTCTTTCTGTTGGGAATGGAGATAATGTTATTGGTCGTAAAAGTCCGACTTTCAATCCATTTTCACGACTTTTATCAACAGCAGACCTTGCAATTCTTGAACTTATACCATAGGATACTAAAACAATGTCGGCATCGTCTATCTGGTATTCATCAACAATAACTTCTTCAGCATCAATTTTCGCATATTTTTCCTGAAGCTCATAGTTGAAATCTTCCAGTTCATCAAAGTCATTATAAATTGAAGTAATGAGGTTTTCCATTGTAGCTTTATTTCCTCTTACTGCCCAGGATTCATCCATTTCCGGTTCAATGGCTTCTGTTGGGAATACTAATGGTTCGGCCATTTGTCCGAGTGTTCCGTCAGCTAGGACAACTACTGGATTTCTCCATTTGTCTGCCAATTCAAATGCTTTCATTGTTAAATCACACATTTCCTGAACGCTGTTTGGAGCTAAAACTATATTTTTGTAGTTTCCATGACCTCCACCTTTTACAATCTGATTATAGTCCCCTTGTTCTGGGCCGATATTTCCAAGTCCAGGACCTGCTCTCATAATATCAACAATAACGGCAGGCAATTGTGCACCGGCAAGGTAGGTAAAACCTTCCTGCATTAAACTGATTCCTGGTCCGGATGAAGCGGTCATCACCCTGTGGCCTGTACCGGATGCTCCATAAACCATATTGATGGAGGCTTCTTCACTTTCTGCCTGTACAAAGTTTCTTCCGACCATCGGGAAGTATTTTGATGCTTCGTGTAAAATTTCACTTGCAGGAGTAATTGGATATCCGAAGAAACAATCACAGCCAGCATACATTGCTCCTATAATAACTGCAGTATTTCCCTTTACCATTTGATTACTCATTTATTTTCCCCCTTTATTAGCTACTTTAGCTTTAATCATTTTACCAATTTTATCGTCAACAATTTTTTTATATTGGTGTACTTCAAGTGCTAATGGTTCTGGACAAGTAAAATAACAGTCTTTACATCCCGTACATCCATTTCCACTATAATAAGCATATTGATATCCTGCATTATTCATTTCATCTGAAAGCAAGATTGCATTTTGAGGACATCCGACAATACATCTCTGACATCCTTTGCATTCTTCTATATTAATAACAGGAAAAGATATCTCTTCATCAGTCATTTTAATCTCCTATTGGTTTTTGTCTTTATTTCTGATTTCTACCCTTCTTATTTTACCACTGATTGTTTCTGGAATTTCATCAACGTATTCAATCATTCTTGGGTATTTATAAGGGGCTGTAACACGTTTAACATGATTTTGTATGTCTTTTGTAAGTTCTTCTGAAGGCTCGAAGCCTGGTTGTAATATAATTGTTGCTTTGACAATTTGGCCTCTAACTTCATCAGGATAAGCAGTAATTGCACAGTTGGTAACTGCTTCGTGAGATAACACAGCACTTTCCACTTCATATGGTCCAATACGGTATCCTGAAGATTTGATTATGTCATCGTTTCTTCCGACAAAGTGAACGTATCCGTCTTCATCAATCCATGCTGTATCTCCGCAGTGGTAGTATCCATCATGAATCTGTTGTGCTTGTTTAACAGAATCTTTATAATATTCCTTAAATAATCCGGGATTGTGAGAATCTTCATCTAATTTAAAACAAAGTTCTCCTTCCTCACCAATTTCTACTTTTTTATCATTTTCATCTAATAATTCTAAATTAAATAAGGGGGAAGGTTTTCCAATTGAACCTAATTTTGCATCCAACCATATAAATGTTCCAATGGATAATGTAGTTTCAGTTTGGCCGAATCCTTCTTTAATAGTTAAACCAGAAATATCTTTGAATCTTTTGGATACTTCCGGAGGGAGAGGTTCTCCTGCTGTTGCAACATAAGTAATGTTTGAAAAATCATATCCCTCAATTTTTTCTTTAATTAGGAATCTATAAACTGTTGGTGGAGCACAGAATGTTGTTACTTTATTTTCAATAATTTTTTCAAGTAATTTAATCCCATTGAACCTAACATAATCGTAAATGAATACTGCTGTGCCTGCAATCCATTGTCCATAGAGATTTCCCCAAACTGCTTTTCCCCAACCCGTATCAGATGCAGTATGGTGAATACCGTCTTCTACAACATTCTGCCAGTATTTTGCAGTGGGAATATGTCCTAATGCATATGTATGTTTATGTGAAACCATTTTTGGAAGGCCGCTTGTTCCTGATGTGAAATAAATAAGAAATATTTCTTCTGCATATGTTTTTTCTTCACCAGTAGGTCTTTCAAATTCTGGGCTTTGATTTTCAATGGCTTTATTGAAATTAATCCATCCTTCTCTGTCGGTTTCAATTACAAGTTTTGTTAAGTCAGTATCTAATTCTTTTTCAGCTTCTTCATAATCTGGAAGTAATGTGTCTTCTTCAACAGACACCACAAGTTTTACTTCGGCCTGTTTTAATCTGAAATCAATATCATGAAGCTTTAACATATGGGTTGCTGGAATGGCTATTGCACCAATCTTGTGTAGTGCAACCATGCAGAACCACCATTCATATCTGTTTTTTAAAGTAAGCATTACTTTATCGCCTTTTTGGATACCTAAACTTTTAAATAGGTTTGCAGTTCTATTGGAGTACTCTTTCATATCCTTAAATGTGAAAGTATGTTTTTCTTCATCATTAGTCCAAATTAATGCGATTTTGTCTGGGTCAATTTCAGCATATTTGTCCACTACATCAAATCCAAAGTTAAAATCGTCATTATATTTTAATTTAAAATTTTTGAAAAAATCTTCATAAGAGTCAAAATCAACTCTTTCAACAAAATCTCCTATTACAGATGTCATATTAACTACCCTCTACATTAATACAGCTAAAAATTTAGCCGGTTTGTCATTTAGCGCTACCATTGCATGTCTATGTGTTGAATCAAAAAATATTGAATCATCTTCATTTAAAATAATTTCGTTATTGTGTATGTAAATTTTAACTGTTCCTTCAATAACATAATTGAATTCTTGTCCTGGATGTGAATTTAATGAAGGAATTGGATTTTTTTCAGGATCTACTGTAACTAAAAAAGTTTCTGCTTTTTTGTGAATAAAT
>NZ_JAZUMY010000083.1:0-83798 GCF_045603845.1 Methanobrevibacter sp. | reverse complement strand
TTTTAAAAGTGTTTTTATACTAAATAATATTATTAAAATTAATATTTAAAATAAGTCCGAGAGCATTTGAACAGTAATCGTGCTCCCCATTTTTTGTTCAATTCATCCCCGACCTTAGAGGTCGGGGTATTCTTGCACATATTAGATAAAGGCTTAAGGTTGAACCTATAATGATTAAGATGAAAACTGCCAGTATCTCATCAAGATGGGTGTCTTTTAGGAATTTTCCGATGACGGTGAAATACTCGCCCACAAGGAACAGTATCCTGAAAAGTCTAATCAATCTGAGATATCTTAAAAACATGAACGGAGACAGTATCATATCAAAAGGAATTGAAGCGATAAGTTCAATCCAGTTGTCCCTGAAGTACTGCTTTTTATCATCTGATTTGAAAAATCCGTAAAAGAAATCAAAAAGTAAAATGATACATGTGATGATGTCAAAATCAGAATCTTTTGATAGAAATCATAGGGAATGTCAAAGATTACCGTTGATGTTATCAGTATCACATCTATGATTATAATGAAGCTTAAAATGACCTGTGCAACATTCAGGAGCTTTCTGTTCATAATATCCTACTCTTCATAATCATTGATTGATGATATCAGACTTTCCATATCACCCAAAACGTTGTGTAAGTCATCATCATTAGTTTTGGACATGTTAATGACCAGTTCGCTTGACAAATCATCCAGTTTGTCAATGATTGCGTTCATATTGGCCATCTTATCGTTAATCTCATTATCTATTCTTTCGGAATCCTCGTTTGTAAACTTAATCAGGTTGATGAGACTGTCATACTGGTCAGCGAAGATTTTGTGGCAGTTGTCAATGACCGCCATGAACTTGTCATAGGTTATCTGAGGCGGTGCGAACTTGGCGTTGATAAGATCCTTTGTCTTTAATTCCTTTTCGTCATACTGCCTTTTAAGATCATTTGCCTTTGCAAGATGAGGTGAATAGCTAACATCCAATATTGGGATTGTGTTTTCCTCACGGACAACGTCTGTACTGTTTTTATCAGATACTGGCGCCTCATCATTTGAGATGATTTTATGGATGACAAATCCTATTGCAAAGGCAATCATTGCAATCATCACATATACAATAAGCACACCCAAGGAATATCCTCCGTTTTCACCAGATAAAAATGCTTCTATTGCAGCTAAAAAGCCGATTACGATAATAGCTAGCGTTACAATTTTGGTTTTGGCCAGTCTGAATTTTCTTCCAGTATACCAGTATAAAAGAAAATGCTTAATGTCCTCGCCCAGACCGCCGGTGTAGAAGCTGGAATCTATTCCTGCCAGTTTGTGAATTATAAATCCAAACAGAAATGCAAATAGAGCAATAAGCAGTGAGAATAATAGCCCAAATTCTATCGGAGGTGAATCAATGAAAGAAATAAACGTGACTAAAAATATTATCAATGTGATAAATTTCGTTCTGGAAAACACGTAACGGTTGTTTTCGCTCCAATAGAATAATAGATTAATTATGTTCATATGATTATATTTAAAGCAATCAATATTTAAATATTAACAATGTATATACATCCAAAATAATCACTTATTTAACAGATAATGAATCAGAAAACATATCGCAAAAACGGGAACGGAAAAGATTAAAGCAATTATTACTGAAGCAATAACAGACATAATGACATTATATTCACCAGCAGAGGATATTGAAAAATAAAAACTCAACGCATAAATGAATCCTATTGAAAATACTGCCTCAGAAATAATTTTTGATTTGGATAATCTGTACTTTTGAGTCGTTTTATCAGGCCAGTAGAATAATCTTTGAGCCCATTCATTGTAAACTACTCCATTATCATTAACTGACAATTCATTTTTATGACCATCAACCAAATTTATTCCACAATTTTTACAGAAACTTTCATTCTCATCATTTAATGTTTGACATTCTGGACAGATTTTACTCATTTAATCACCACAGGCCCATCAGATTATGGTTTAACCTTTACTTTTTTAAATTCATCCCACATTGCAGATCTGTTTTTATATTCCACTTTCCATTTGTTTAGCATTCCTAAAACAACCTTTTCACCACCAGGGACAGTTAACATTTCATTAAGAAGTTTAACAATGCTTTGATAATGCTTTCTTGAACCGGTGTTTGACACTTTGTGCTCAGCGATGAAAGAATATTTCTCAAGCAATTCCTTTGAATAATTTTTAGATAAGCGCTTCCTGTAATAAGATAAATCATATTCATGATGAATATTTTCGATCAGACGTCCGTAAAGTCTATCATAAGCAAAACATTCATTTAAAAAAGAATTAGTGTCCTTGCAATTAATAAATATGTCTTCCCTTAACTCAATCCATTCATCTTTAGAATACTGTTTTTTTAATTCCTTATAATCATCAATATCTCCATATTCAATGATTAATTTGTATAACTCCTTTTTATAGTTACCTGAATCACCAGTTTTCAAATATAAATCTTTTAATTGGATTTGAAACTTGTGCCTGTCATTTACATATTTACTGTTTAAAATTCCCTTCTTAATTAGCACGATAGCTTTCGGGTAATCTTCAGCCTCAATAGCATCATTTATAAACTGCTGCCTTACCTGAGGATAATTAACATATTTCAGCCTAAATTCATCAATTTTATTTTGTGAACATCCCAAATCCCGCATTAATTTGATTTTAAACATAACATATGATTCTCGGTAAAATGAACTGGTTTTTAAAAGGATATCCTCAAGCAGATTATATTTTTCTTCCAGCTGATATTTCATATCAAAATTGCCGAAAAGCATTTCAGAAAATTTAATTATATAATCTTCTCCACATTTGTATCGAACAGCTGACATTAACCAGTCAAAAACGTCATCTGAAGCACTGGTATCGATTAATTTAGAAATCACATTAAGGATTTCATCCAGATTTTCATAATAATTGTCATTCCACGGATACTCTAGCTGACTGCACACCATTATGAATGCGTCATCCATCAGATCCAGAATTAGTTCATATTCCTTTCTATCAAACAATAGCTCAACATCGTCATATATAAAACGGGACAGTTCATATGAAAAATCATCCTCATATATTATGTCATCCAATTTTGATTTGTAGTAATCCCCATCAACTTTAAAGCTGAATTTCATGATAAACTTATTTTTAAGCTCCAAGTTACCGTTCAGATCATCAAAGAGAAATTCTTTCACTTTATCATCACTGACGCTTTCAAATAATTCCTTGATATCCACATCACTTTCAATGTAGTCATCATCATCTTCCAGAAAGTACAGTAAAGCTGCAAGATGCTTGCAGTTATCCCTTTCAAAATAAGGGCATGTGCAGCTCATTGAATCAACATGGCCATGCTCATCAAAGATTATTTTGACATCATAATCAAACGTTCCGCTTACAACCGCATTGACCTGTCTGGAATTGCGATTTATTATCTTAACGTCATCGGTTATGAAATATCCTCTGTCCAAAATCTTTTTCTCGAATAAAAACTCCCATTCACCCATAGCAATCCTCATTCACCAATAAAATCAAGTTTGCCTTTTCCATCACTGACTCCTTCATAAATATTGATTGCGACTAGATTGGAATATTTATCGAATGCATCTGCAAAAACATCACTTTTTGTATTCACAAGTATCAGCAAATCCAGTTTGATAGCTAACTTCACTAGTATTTCAGCCGTTTTTATCTGAAATTCATCATCCATACGGCTATCTATATTGTCTATAATTAAAAAGGATTTTTCAGGAATCGCCTTGTTATCAAGCAGAATCTGCAAAACGCCCAATTCCTTGATTTTGCGAGGAAGTTCATCAATTTCAGTTTCCTCACCATCATCACAGGTAAAATAAAATTCGTCGTCATATAATTCAAACTCGCCTCCCATAGCATCCTTAATCATTGCGATTAAATCCTTCGTATCTGTCTTGCATTTGAAATGTGTGGATGTCATATAATGATACAGTTCCTCATAGTGATAAGGAAAATTATAATAGAAATCCATTATAGGTTTGGGACTTAAATAGATTATGTTTCCCGGAAGCAAATCAATATCATATGTTATTGCAGTATTTCTAAGGTTATCATTTCCCTGTTTGATGAAACCTGCGGGATTATCATCAATTGAAAACTCAACATTATAATTTCTATATGTATCCAGCCTGCCTGTTATGAATTCACGGCCAAGCATTTCCTCCAAAATAGTCTGCCGATACTGCTTATACTCCCCATGCAGATCAATAGCTTCAAGCATTTCTGATGTATCTATTTTAATTCCATATTTTTCCAATAACTCTTTGAACTTGTCAAATTGGCTTTCCAGGTAATCCTTGGATGCGTCATAGTCATCCCAATCCTCAATCATTTCATCAAATTCCCTCATAAATGAAATATCGCGATGGTTCCTTACTGATTGAAAAATTATATTTCTAAAAAGATTAACCGTTGCATAATCACCCTCACTGGACAATGTGATTAGAAATGCAAACAGTATTCTGTTCAAATCGGATTTGCCTTTACCGTCAAGTCCTTTTATTACTGCAATCTTATCAATTGCAAATTCACCTTTTTTGATTAATGCGAAATTATCAACACTTATCTTAACATTTTCAAACATATTTTCACCTGAAATAATTTTGTGATATCTCATCAGACACTTCAATAATATTTTCACCATTAATAAGTCTATTCAAGTATTTTAAAGAGTTCTTTTTATTAATAAGTCTCTTTTCGAACTTCATATAAGACCAAGTTTTATTGAAAATCTTTTTAACATTTGAAATTCCTAAAATCTCCAGCAGTATGACAATGTTATTGACATTATCAACTTCAATAGCCTCATAGCTTTCAAGCTCCTCATCATCAAGAAATATCGGATTTAACTTAAGCTGGAACAGTTTCAATTCCTCCATTAATGCTTTTCTCATATCATCATAATAAACGTATAACATTGCTTTGGAAGCTAGGACATCATACAATAAATAATAATCTTTATTTTTATATGCTCTGTTTGAATGCTCATTCAAATATTTTATGGCGCCTTCAGGAAAATGGGTTAATTTATTTTCCTTCAGATACATTTCAAGATCATCAAAATCAAACATTTCCATTCCAAGCTCATAAAAGCTTATCCAATTTAATTTTGATAATGCCTCTTCACCGTTTTCATTTAGAACATATTCATCATCACCAATTTGGGTATATAATCCATTTTCAACAATTCTTGTTGCCAAATCAACTTTATTTCCCGATACTTTTAAATTATTCTCTCTTAAAATCTCCTTAAAATCACATACCCTGTTTGAATCCAGCATGACACGGTAAATATCTTCACCATAATTTTTACTTTCAATCAAATTCAACTGGAAACATAATGCCTTGATTTTATTGGCATCCGATAAATCCAGATTTTCACAGACTTCATCAATTTTAGGATTGTAATTTAATGCATTCAACACTTTATACATATCATAAGAGTAATAAGGTGACTCAGCATCATTCAGTTTGTATTTATCAAGTTTACCTTGATTTTCAATTGAATTGGGACGTGAATAATTTTTGGTGTAGTAAACCTCATCCATAAAATAATGGCTCAAATCGATTTGACTTTTGGAATGGTACTCTGCCATATCATCAATGCTTAAGCCATATTCATCATTTTCAAATGAATCATCAGAATAAATTTCATAAAGCCTGTCAATTATGTTAGAATTACCTCTTAAATCTATGATATTATCATTATTATCGGATAAATCCCTAGTAACCTCATCATAATTTAAAGTTTTTCCTCCACTTATATTGAATCCGCATATCCTACAATAACTGTCAGATAAATTGATGGGCTGATAGCAATCAGGACATAAAGGTGCATTTTCCAGATTCGTGAAAAACAATTCCCTATCTTCGGATAAATCCATGCCGCTAGCCAAATAAATTAATCTTGTATGAATGCCGTCATCACGAACATCACCATCCCCATATTCCTTCTGAAGACGCTTTTTAATTTCAATGGCTTTTTTTGCTGTGATAATACCATCATCAATCATTTCAAGCATGTACTCGGATAACCCATCATCATGGCCAATAATTTCTTCAAAATCAAAAATGGGTTCTGGAAGATTATTCCTCAATTCAAAAAGTATCTCCTGAAATTCCAAATGATTTTTTAAAAAGCTCTTTTTAATGTCATTAAAATAATCGTCAATATCTATCGAATTTCTGAATTCGCTTGCATTATACCTTTCATCATCACTGAGAACTTCATGATAATAAATCTCACAAACCCCCGGCGTTGAAATATCCTCCAATAGAATAGTGGAGCATAAATTCAAATCATAAAGATTTGAAATATACTCATTATCACCAAAATCATTATCCCCAATGATATTATCTGAAATCATGTCGAAAGGAATTGCCGTTGCAACAAGACTGTCCGTTAATTTAGCGGCCAGACCATAATGCATAAGGATTTCAACAAGACTGCGTGTAGGCTGGGCAATGCTGACATTTTTTCCTGAAGCTAAAAAGAAAGAGAAATCCATGAAAAACAAATGATTTCCCCGGAATTCAGGAAGTATGAAAACATCCAACAATGAGAAATTAACAGAATAATCCTCACTAAAAGTTATAAACCCAACAACCTTGCTTTCAAAGACTATTTCTTTAAATATGCTGCATTCATCAAAATTAAGAGTATAATTTTCAACAATCATTGATTCATAAATATAATTATAATCCTTTTCCAATAATTCACTGACTGATTTATTCTCCATTTCATCATTTAACTTAGAATTTTCTCGAATAACGTATTCCATTTAAATACGCCCCTTAAAATATTCATTAACAATCCCATCCAGCTGAGTTTTAATCATCTCAAAATCCTGATTCAAATCCAGGGTTTTCACGCTGATTTTATTGCCACTCATAACATAATCACTATCCGGCTGAATCCTTTCATTACTCATCGCATAAAGAAGCATTCCACTGACTTCAATGTCATTTCCCTGAAGCTCCACTTCCTTATTTTTAACATATGTGAAAATCTGATATAAGTTTGAAGTGTTATGTATATTCTTTCCATAGTTTTCTGAAAGGTTGCTTTTGTAGAACTTGGTATCAATAATGAGAATCCTGTTTTCATACTCCAAAGTAACGTCAGTCTGCATTTTCGGAAGCAGAAAGTCAGCCCCCTCATCAATCTGCCAGCGGATTTGAGGAGAATGAGCCAGAAGCTCGGGATGTTCCTTTTTATAGTAATTTAAAACAAATTTCTCATAGAGCCTGCTCATCTGCTGGTCATCGAAAAATTCCATCAGCTTGACTTCACCGGACTTTTCAGTGTGAATCAGGCCCTTGACAGCAAGATAACAGATATTAATAAGCATCTTATAGCTCTGATTATTTCTGTCAAATCTGATTTTCCAGTTGATTTTTGAAACATCAATCAAATCAACCTCGCTGAAATACATCAGAATACTTTTAAGCTTCTTTTTTCTGGCATGGGAAATATCCGATTTAATAAGCAGATTCATTGTGGACTTTAAAATACGGTTCAGATAACAGTTAACGGAAAATTCATCGTAGCTGCAGTTAAGCTGGCCTTTGATAAATGACTGCTCATTGATTGACTCGGTTATATTGATTTTACCCCTGATTGAAGAAGTCGTCTCTGAAATTTCAATATAATCCTTAACAAGACCCTGCTTGATTTGCTTTGCCACGCCAATAGCTAGAATTTCTGAAAGAAGTTCAGATATATTTTCAAAGCTTTCAGTTTCAATTTTTCTATAGCTTTTATCCTTAAGGACAGAGAATGCATATGAAAGCATATAGTAGATGTTTTTAATGTAAATCGTTTCAGAGGCTATCATCAACAACACTTCTCAGCTGGCCGGACCAGTATTCAACCTTATCCTTTTCATCAAACCAGTATTCCTTTAAAAGAGGAATAAGTTCATATTCTACAATATATTTCAGCTTTTCATCCACATCATCACGGATATTGCACAGATAGCTGTGGCCGATTCTGAATCCTTCACCTAAAGATTCATCATCAGTGATTTCCCGGTTAAGCTCACCCATTACTTCAACCAGATTGTCAAATCTCTCATCTGAAAGCTCACTTTGATAGTTCTTAAAACCGTCTGATAAAAATCCAGGGCTTAAATCAAAGAATGCGAATCTTCTTCTTAATGCATAGTCAATCATTGCAAGAGACCTGTCTGCCGTGTTCATAAGCCCGATAATGTGAACGTTTTTGGGAATGAAAAATGATTCATCGGAATACAATAGCTGAATTTTATTTTTAGGGCCTCTCTTGTCGTTTTCAATAAGCATGAAAAGCTCACCGAAGATTTTACTTAAATTGCCTCTGTTGATTTCATCAATGATGAAGAAATAGTCATTTTCTGAATCTTCTTCTGCCTTTTTACAGAACTTATAAAATGAACCTTGCCTTAGTTCAAATCCTTCTTTTGACGGTCTGTAACCCATTACAAAGTCCTCATAGGAATAGCTTTGATGGAACTGTACCATCATGACACGGTTGATGTCCTTTTCGCCCATTATTGAGTAAGCAAGCCTTTTAGCCATAAATGTTTTTCCAACTCCAGGTGCTCCCTGTACAATAAGGTTTTTCTTGTTTATCAATAATTCAACAAGTGTGGAATAGTCATCTTCTGTGATATAAACCTCATCAAGGAATTTTTCCGAAGAATAAGTAGGATATGAAATTTCTTCAATATCATCAACAGTTCCTTCTTCACCTATTAATTCCTTAATATTGTTAAGCATCTCATAATAATTTGTAATATCAGTTAATGTCTTCATAGGCAATTTACCATAATCATATGCCCAATCTCCTTTATTAGTCCATTTAATTTTTCTAATATTATGATAAGACCTGCTGGTATCATATTCATAATCTGATTCTATGATTCCCCGACCAATAATTTTACCCATACCTTGTTTAGCAAAAACAATATCTCCAATTTGCATTTCATGAACAAATTGCCATGACGCATGTACATCATGCATATGAGATGATTTATCATTGAAAATATCCTGAAATTTTAATTTTAGTTCATCTTTATTGTTATATGTGGATAAATCTCCCGTACCACTCATTCCAATGCCAATAATTCCTTCATTATAAAATTCATCCCACAATCTTGCAGATTCACCAGGAGAAATTAACCAATATTTAACTGTTTTAACATCACTATCACCAATTCCCTCATCGTCATCTGATTTATTCTTAAAATATTTGTCCTTTGGGAATAAATTTACAATATCCTCTTTAAATAAAGAATAAAACTTAATATTTGCCTTTTCACTTAATTCACACAATTGCCCATCATTGACATAATAACCTTCTAAAGGATCAATACCAAACATTGAAAGGAATTCTCTTTTCATTTGCATATTATGAACAATAGGGAATTTATCTGGAAAAATCAGAACATAATACTTATGAATCCAAGAATGAGTAGGGTTTGCGTCACAATCTTCAAATATTTCATTCAATTTATTTTCTAGATATGAATAGTCATCAATTGTATTGAGTTTAAAATTTCTAATAAAATTCGCTCCATTTACCAAAGCATCCCTTATTTTAATTGCAACATCAATAGCTTCATCTTCGGTAATACTTTTCATATTGGTTGACGGACCAGTAGTCCATTGATTAGTTTTTCTATGTTTAAATAAAGAATATTTGCTGGCTGAACCTCCACTAATACTTCCAGTTCCAATAATTTCTTTAGAAAATTCCAAATAATAACATAAATTGTTTTTATCCCCATCATGTAAAAAAATATAATCTAAAACATCTTTCCCATCTAATTTTTCAAGAATTTCAGGTGAGAATTTTTTATAAAACTTTTCATATTTTAATATATATTCTTCCTGTTCATAGTTTCCTAAATTATTTTCATCAAGGTAGTTTCTAATCTTTTTAGCTGAAATATCATATTGATTATCCATAAAAATCCCATAAATTAAATAGTCAAAATTAAATTTATAATTTCATAATAATATATTAATCGCAGAACGAAAAGAATTTTAGATTATTCTGCATAAGGTCCGACACCATGTTCTCTATTATATTCATCAGCTAGAGATGCATAATCCATTTCCTGACCTTGATAGTAATATTTTCCTGTATATGTATCCTCATATACAACCGCATCGCCCAAATATTCTTCATCCCTTACTTCTCTGTAACGACCATCAGATGATTGTCCGCCATCGTTGGATGAGGATTCATCACTATTATTGCCAATATGTGTTACATTTATAGTAACGTTATTTGAAGTGATATTGGTATCATTATTTATTTGTTTATCAACATTTGAGTTCATCCCATAAATTAGCAGAATTACTCCTATAATGGCAACAATTACTAAAATCAACACGTATTTTTTATTCATTAATCCACCAGCCAAATATTAAATCTCAAAAATCAGAGGGACATGATCACTTAACTTAAGCCATTTTTCTGCATCGCCAACTTGGAGCTTGTTAACTTTACCTGGTGATGCGAATACATGGTCGAGATGAAAAGGCTTGTCGAGATGCCTGTACATAAAAAATGTTGGCTGTGATTCTTCGCCTTGATTTTCATCATTCAGATAGTGATATGTATCTGTAAGGCCGCATTCAGATAGCTTTTCAATTACCTCATAAACATTCTTGGCGTGAGCTCCCTTTAAACGAACATCACAATTGAAATCACCGCAGATTATCATGTCTTCATTAAAGAATCCTGAATCTTTGTGTTCTTCATAATACTTTGTGATTTCTTTGGGATAATGGACTGATTTATTTCCGTCCATATCAGGATTGGTCCAGATTCCCAACAGATTAAATTCGTCATTAACTCTGACAGGTATGAAATATCTTAATCCCCTGTCATCCAAATCGACCAATTCCATTTTTACATCAATTCGAGCAAAAATTCCAAGACCATAATACTGGTTTTCACCGACCCAGAAATAATTGGATGCAAATTCATTATATTCATCCGAATCAGCTACTGACGGATTTTCACATTCCTGAATTACATAGACATCCGCATCCTCTTCAAGGATAGCAGGAAACTTTTCGCTGAATTTTCCGTTACAGTTCCAAGTAATGATTTTCATAATAAATAGTATATATGATGTTAATAATATAAGTTTATATCAAAATGAAAGTAATTGAAGGGATAATGAATGGCAGATAAGGATGCAATCATAAAAATTTTATTGGTAATCGTTGTGATTTTATCGGCAATACTTGTAACATATGTATTCACCATGAACAGCGTTAATGCAGATACATTCGAAAGAGTAAATTTGAGCAGCACATGCAGTCTTGAATTACCAAAAATACATTTTGATGAGGATAATATCAGTGATAAATCATCATACAGTGGTGTTACAGTAGGAGAATACAGCAAACTTCTAACTTCAGAACATCTTAGCATACAGTATACCAAATCATACATCAGCACAGGAATAACCTGATCAGGCTTATCAAATGAATCTTCTGAAATGAAGCTAGCTAACAGCAACTGGTACAGCAGATATGTGTCAAATCCTGCTACCGGCGAATCAGTGTTTATTGCAGGGGAAGACAAGGAAATGGTTGATAAGATTGCAGACAGCATAATATTCAGCAAAAGTGATGATAAAAACATTACAGAAGATACACAAAATATCGATACGTCCGACAATGTCAACACTGAAGAAAATGATGATACGCCATATGCATATTATAACGGCCAACCCGTGACTGAAGAAGAGTATAATGAAATATATAATAATCAGCCACATCCAGATATATGGTTTGAGTATCATCCCGGTGCACCAAATCCTCATGAAGATTCACAGGATTATGAAAGTACATATTAAGATGATTTAATCATCTTTTATTTTATTTTAATATATATTTAATTAAAATAGAAAATTTATATAATTAAATTCTTTTATTTTTTTCAACTAACTATTAAATCAATTTTCAAACACATTAAAATTTTTGTTTTCACAAAAAATTGACTAAATTAAATTTACACCATTACTATTTCTTATTTCAATAATTATCTTTATAATACATTATTAACAAAGTATTAATAACTATTAATGGAGTAAAATTATGGCAATTGAACTAAACGAAGAACAGAAAACAATTGTTGAGTACAACGGCGATAAATTCCTCAGCGTTCAGGCAGGACCTGGTTCAGGAAAGACCAGAGTTATCGTCGAGAAAGTGAAGTATATGGTTAATGAGCTTAATGTCAAGCCGGAGTCATTTCTGATTATCACATTTTCCACAAAGGCTGCTGATGAGCTTAAGGACAGATTAATCGAAGGAGACATTCCGGCAAGCGATGTGCAGAAGATGCAGATTTCAACCATCCATTCATTCTGCTTCAAGATTCTTGAAGACACGGGCACTGTCGGACTTGATATAGTTGCCGACGGGGACAAGCAGAACCTTTTCATCAAAAAGCATTTAAAAGACCTCGGATTTGAAAAGCAGTCTCATATCAGAAGCTATGAAATAGAAAATATCCTTAAAAAGTACGGCGAGTATTCCACTTTCAATGTGGATTATGAGGGCCTGGCGCAATACCTTGAGGAGAATTTCCCGGTCGATGATGAATTCGTGGAATTCGTAGACACTTATATGGAGGAAAACGACGGGGAGTTTCCGATTGATGAGGTCAAGGAAAACAAGACTTTCAAGGATTCATACAACAATGCGAAATACATCCAGATTGCAAAATCATACCCTGAATATTTAAATCTCCTGGAAAGGGAAAACGCAATCGACTACAACCAGATGCAAATCAAGGCTTTAAAAAAGATGGATGAGGGCTACATGCCGAAATACACCAATATCCTCATTGACGAGTTTCAGGACACTGATCCTGTCCAGATGGAGCTTTTCAGGAAATTCATTGAAAACGAAAACACAGAATCATTCACGGTTGTGGGCGACATCAACCAGAGCATTTACGCTTTCAGGGGCTCAAACAAGAATTATTTCAAGGTAATCATGAAGGATTACGCTGACAGGTTCGAAGAGGTCTGGCTTACAACAAACTACCGTTCAACTGCCGAAATCATTGACATTTCACAGGACTTTATCCTGCCCCATTATGACTCCGCCGACAATGTCATTCCTGCAAAATGCGGAAGCGGCAAAAGCAACGACGTCTACTTTATGGTGAGCGAGGACAAGAATAAAGAAGCCGAAAACATTTATGAAATCATAAAATACGTTCAAAACGACGATAGGATGAGGCTTTCAGATATCGGAATTCTCATGCGTTCTGTTAAATCCGGCTCATCATGCATTAACCCGCTGATGGAGCTGTTAGATAAAAACAACATAAATTACCAGATTAAGGGAACAGGAGACCTGGCCGAAAACGAAGATTTAAAATACATTTTAACATTAATGTATCATCTGATTCAGGATGATGACCCTTACTACACATTCGTTCCGTCAGATACCAAGGACTGGCTGAATTTAAAAACTTTAACCGGTGCTAATGACAACAAGGTTCTCTTTGAGCTTTCAGATGACACCAAACAGATTCTAAACACTTTACATGACGATTTTGAAAGAAACGTCATCGACATGGACAAAACAGTGTGCTCAGAAAACGAAGGCTGGGGAAGGGGAATACAGAAGTTCAACGGAATATTCACCAAGGCCAATGAGAGAAAGGACGAGGTCTTCAGCCGTGTGAAAAAGCCGATTTTAAGCAATGAAAATTTAATCAAATACGGAATTACAAATGAAAGAGATCTGGAATTTTTCCACGCATTAAACGATTTAAAAGCTAGAGTGAACGCCGAGAAATACTATGACAGGCCTACAATATCTGAAGTCTACTTTGAGCTTTTATGCGACATTACAGGATACCTTACACCGGAGCTTGTAAACAACCATGAGGATGTCATAAATGACCTTGCGGCAATCCTTCCGCCGATATCTGTTTACGGTGAAATGATGTATGACAGGAGCCTCAGGGGAGCATTCTGGTTTATCAAAAACTCAATAAAAGGCCTTGACGCATACAAACCTGACGAGGATGCAGTGCAGATCATGACAGTCCACGCATCAAAAGGACTGGAATTTCCTGTAGTCATCCTTGCATCCATAAGGGAAAACGGATTCCCGTCAGGATTCAAGCAGATTGACACGGACTCCGTCACATACACACCTGAAGAGTTTTTAGGCTATGACAAGTATGACGGCGATGCCGAATCATCCCATATCGAGGAAGAGGAAAGGATACTCTATGTTGCAAAGACACGTGCAGAGGATGAGCTGATTCTCTCAAGCATCGTCAAGGACTCAGAGCCGGATGTTGAAAATGCATTGAACGACTGCTGCGAGGAAAACATGAGAAAAATCAGCAAGGCTCCTGAGCGCATAAACGACGTCATTGACGACAATCTGGAGTATACAAGAATCATAAATCCTCAGGATATCGGCATCAACATTCTTGACCCCAAACACTCAGATGACGAGGAGGAAATCATCAACTTAAGCTTCACCGCACTTGAAAACTACAACGAATGTCCCTTCAAATACAAGCTTATAAATGAGCTCGGATTTAATGTGACGACCAAAAAGGAAATAGATGAGGGAATATTCATACACTCAGCTCTTGAAATCATAAACAAAAAGATAAAAGCCAATAATAACCAGTATGTGGGTGACGGGGAAGTTGCCAAAACCGTTGAAAGGCTATTTGAAAAGGCAAACATCAAGCTTAAAGAAGAGCAGCCTGAAAAATACGGCGAAACCCTTGATGCGATAACAAACGACGTTATAAGATACTACAATGAAGTGGGAAACAGTCTTAAAATCATAAACAGTGAATATCCGTTCTACATAAGAGGTGAAAACTACGGATTTTCAGGTTTCGTTGATCTGATTTATGAAAAGGACGGAAAACTCGGAATAATTGACTATAAAAACACCTCCCTGGTATCAAGTCCTTATCTTAAAAAATACAGAAAGCAGCTTCACTTCTATGTGATGGCACTGAGAGATGAGAACAAGGAATTTGAAGGCCACAAAATCGAAGAGATTCAGATATATGCAATCAGATACAAAGGAGGCAAGCTTTTCCCATTCAATATAGATGATGACTATATTGAAGAGCTTAAGGAGGAACTGAAAACTACTGCCGATAAAATAAGAAACAATGAATTTGAGGCAAACTGTGAAGACTGCACAGGATGTCCTTACAGGAAAATATGTAAAAAATAGCTGGTGAAATGATGAAAATCATCTCATGGAACATCAACGGACTGAAATCTATTGTAGAAAACGGATTTCTTGATGAAATCATATCTCAAAATCCGGATATCCTATGCCTTCAGGAGGTCAAGTCAACCGAAATTCCCGATATCGAAGGATATACGAGCTGCAACAATCCCTGCACTACAATGCCTAACCTTTACGGCACTGCAGTCTATTCAAAAATCGATCCGATTTCAGTCAGATACGGATTTGGAGATGAAGAATTTGACTGTGAAGGAAGAGTCATCAGACTGGAGTTTGAAAACTTCAATCTCTTTACAGTCTATGCACCGTCCGGAGCCAAATCAAAGGAAAGGCTTGAGAGAAAATACCGTTTCTATGACAAGTTTACAGATTATATGAATAAATCAGCAAAGCCTGCTGTCGTGTGCGGGGACCTCAACAGGATTTCCGCTGAAATCGATGCGAAAAATCCGAAAAACATTATCGACAAGTCAGGTTTTCTGAAAGAGGAAAGGGAATGGTTTGAGGATATATTATCAGACAAGTTTCTTGATGCATTCAGAAAATTCAACGACTCAGGAGACAATTTCACATGGTGGCCCAACAGAAAAAACTTTAGAGAGAAAAACAAGGGATACAGATTCGATTACTTTCTGGTTTCAAAGACTTTTGAAAAAACTCTTACTGACTCCTACATATTAAAAGATCAGATGGGTTCAGACCATGCACCTATAGTGTTAGAGCTGAATTCCTGTCAAGTATGTGGCACAGTCAACAGGACAGATAACGAATACTGCTACCTCTGTGGAATTAAACTGATTGAAAGTGAAGATGAAAATATCGAAAGTGATGAAAAGCTTGAAATTGCCAAAGACAAAATCATTCTTCTTGACCTTAACTACACGCTGATTGCAAACTCAAGTCAAATCAGATACCTTCCATTGGATGAAAAGATCAAAAATCAGGAATATGAACTTGAACTGATTGACCTTATAAAGGACAACTATGTCATTTTGATTACAGCAAGTCCATATAAACGTTCACATAAAATATTACGTGACATTAAGGAAAAGACCGGCTTTGAACCGGATGAATCCTACTGGAACTTCAACCGTCAGCCGCCGGTGGTCAAAAAGTACTGGATGGAAAGCGAAGTTCTGCCGAATCATGGAGATGACCCGGATAAATACCTTGCAATCGAGTCCAATCCGACTACAAGAGCAATGTATAGGAAATTAGGAATTGAAGCAAGACCCAAAGGAGATTTTATTTAAGATAATGAATGGTGAAAACATGAAAGTATGCAAAAACTGCGGCTGCAACCTGCCTGATGAAGCAAAATTCTGTGCAGAGTGCGGAAGCGAAGTAATAGAAGAAGAACCTGTAAATGAAAATGAAACCAAATTCTGTAGAAACTGCGGATTTGAGATGCCGAAAGAAACTAAATTCTGTCCTGAATGCGGGTCTCCAACATCAGGTGTCCCACAGGTAAGAAACGCAAATGTTGCTAATGCCCACAGTCCGATTCTGGCAGCGATACTGTCATTTTTCATTATAGGTCTGGGGCAGCTATACATCGGTCTGACCAAAAAAGGAATAATACTCTTTGTTGCGGCAATCGTTTCAGGAATACTGATGCTGATAGTAATCGGATGGATATTATGGCTTTTAATATGGGGCTATGCAATATACGACGCATACAACTCCGCAGAGAAAATGAACAACGGAATAGCTGTTGAAGACACTCTTGATTTTAATAATTTATTCTAAATTTGAATACTGATGAAAATGAAACGGAATGCATTTACTGGAGACAATGAGGAGTTTTACCTTAACCTGAAAGAAAGCATTGGAAATGCAGATAGCATTGACATCATTGTTTCATTTCTTATGAAATCCGGCGTCAAACTCATTATCGATGATTTGAAGGATGCTGTTAAAAGAAATTCTAAAATTCGAATCCTTACCGGAAGCTATCTTAACATCACCCAGCCGGAAGCATTATTTATGCTTAAAAATGAGCTTAAAGATGATGCTGATTTGCGGTTTTACTCACATCCAGACAGGAGCTTTCATCCAAAAGCCTATATTTTCCACAGAAATGACTGTGACGAAATATATGTGGGCTCATCCAACATCTCCAGAGGCGCATTAACCGATTCAATCGAGTGGAACTATCACTTTAAAAAATCAGACAACGAAAAGGATTTCAAATATTTCCAGGACACATTTGATGATCTTTTTTTAAATCATTCCGTTGAAATTACTGATGATGTCCTCAACGAGTACTCATCCAAATGGAAAAGACCAAAGCTTCAATTAAATCAAAATGACGATGAATTATTTGAACCGAACGGTGCTCAGATTGAAGCATTATACAGCTTAAACAAATCTCGTGAAGAGGGCTATGATAAGGCACTGGTTGTTGCCGCCACAGGTATAGGAAAAACATATCTTGCAGCATTTGATACAGAAAACTACAAAAAGATCCTCTTTGTTGCACATAGGGAGGAAATAATAAGGCAGGCTGCGGAAAGCTTTAAAAGAATATATCCGGAAAAGTCTCAGGGTTTTTACTACAACAAAATCAAGCAGAAAGAAAGCGACATCACATTCGCTCTGGTTCAGAGCCTCGGAAAAAAATCCAATCTGGAGGATTTTGAAAAGGACCGATTCGACTACATCATCATAGATGAGTTCCATCATGCAGTTGCAGGAAACTACAGGAGAATCCTTGACTATTTCACTCCAAGATTCCTTCTGGGCCTGACAGCAACTCCCGAAAGGCTGGACAGCAGGGACGTATTTGCATTGTGCGATTACAATAATGTCTATGAAATCCGCCTTAAGGAAGCGATTAACAAAGGATACCTGGCTCCATTCAGATATTATGGAATTTACGATGACACCGTTGATTACAGCCAGATAAACATGCGCAACGGAAAGTATGACGAAAAGGACCTTGAAGAACGGCTTATGATTAACAGAAGAGCGGATTTGGTTTTGAATCATTATCTCAAATACAATTCCTCATCAGCAATAGGATTCTGCTCATCCAGAAATCATGCCGAGTATATGGCGGGATACTTCACAGAAAAAGGCATTCCGTCAGCTGCAGTCTACAGCGGCAACCAGGGAAAATACACTCAGGAAAGACAATCTGCAATATCCAAACTGAAAAGCGGACAGTTGAGAATCCTTTTTACGGTTGACATGTTTAACGAAGGAGTTGATATCCCTTCAGTCGATACTGTACTGTTTTTAAGGCCAACGCAGTCACCAACAATATTTCTGCAGCAGCTGGGAAGGGGGCTGAGAAAAGATGAAGGCAAGAAGTATCTGACCGTCCTTGACTTTATCGGAAACTACAGAAAAGCAAATCTGGTGCCGTTTCTGCTAAGCGGATATGACTACAGTACAAAAACCCTTCTGAACGAAAGCGTTATGGAATTCGAATATCCCGACGACTGCTATATCGACTTTGACTTTGAGCTGATTGACCTGTTTAAGATTCAGGCATCACAGGAGATGAATGTGAAAGAAAGGATTGTCATGGAATATGAAAACGTGAAGTCCCAAATCAATGAAAGGCCTACACGGGTGGACCTTTTCCTGAAGATGGACGAAAATATCATCTCTTCAATGAAAAAATCATCCAAAATTAACCTTTTCAGGGATTACCTGAAATTCCTTAAAGACAACGGTGAGCTTGACAGTGAAGAAATCGAATTCGTATCTACACCTGCCCACGAGTTTTTAAAGGCAATTGAAACGACAAGCATGACGAAATCCTATAAAATGCCAATACTGAAAGCATTTTATAATGACGGAGATATAAAGTTAAACATAACAGACGATGATGTCTATGAAAACATGAAAAAATTCTATTCATACAGCTCAAATGCCGTGGACATGCTCAAGGACAAATCCTCCAAAAACTTCGCCTCATGGGACAAGAGCAAATATCTCTCCCTTGCGAAAAGAAACCCGATTAAGTTTCTTCAAAAAACCCATGGCGAATTTTTCAAGCCGAAAGAAGGTTATGCATTAAGCCTGTCTGATGATTTAAAAGATTATATTAAAATGGATTCATTTAAGAATCATTTCAGAGATATTATAGAATACAGGACCCTGGACTATTATAAGACAAGATTTGAAAGGCAAAAGTGATTGAAATGGAAAATTTTTATGATTTGAATGGAGAAGAATTCTTTAAAGGAACAGTAAACGTTGACATCAGCTACCTGTACGATGATTTTTTAAAGCTGATTCCTGAAAACGGAAATATCCTTGATGCAGGATGCGGATCAGGGCGAGACTCCAAGTTTTTCAAATCACAAAACTATAACGTCACCTCAATCGACGGGTCAAAGGAAATGTGCAGGCTTGCAAGCGAATACCTGAATGATGAAGTATTACATATGCAGTTTCAGGAAATGGATTTTTCAGAGGAATTTGATGGAATCTGGGCTCTGGCATCACTTTTGCATGTGCCGTCAGATGAAATCGAAGACGTGCTGAAAAAGATGAAAAATTCCTTAAAGGAAAACGGAGTACTGTATGCATCATTCAAGTACGGTGAATTTGAAGGAGAGAGAAACGGAAGATATTTCTATGATTTGAATGAGGAATCTTCAAATGAACTATTCACAAAGCTCGACTTTGAAATCGTCAAAACATGGACCACTCAGGATGCAAGAAAAAACCGCCAAGATGAGAAATGGCTAAACATCATAGTCAAAAAATAATATTACAAATTGATGAAATTAACTTCAATTTCATCAGCTTTCTTTTGATTATCACCAATATCCAATACTGCAACTGACGCATCTGATTTTATAGGCCTGTTTGAACTTCCGGGGTTAACGAAAAGAATACCGTCAATGACTCTGCAATGGGGCTTATGAGTGTGGCCGCTTACGACAACATCAGCATCCATTTTTAATGCAAATTTCAATAGCTTTTCAAAATCATCTGAATAACTGGTTGCATGATTTACGGCTATTCTGAAATTGCCTGCTTCAACAATTTCAGTTTTATTAAAATCAAGCTTGTCATTGTTTCCAAGTACTGCAACGACCGGTGCAGCTGATTCAAGCTCATGAATTACCTTCTCGTGAGTTATGTCTCCTGCATGAATGATTAAATCAACACCGCTAAACTCTTCAAGGACTTTTTCGGAAAGCTTTCCTCTCTTTTCAGTGATATGGGTATCTGAAATCAAACCTATTAGCATAATAAACACTTAAATTAATTTTAAAAAATAAAAGAAGAAAATTCATCTTCTTTTATATCCACAAACAGAAGCAAATAACATTAAAACAGAAAAAAGCAGCAGCAAAGGATTGCCGGTAGGCTTTAATGTTACCTCACCATCATTTAAATCCTCACCGCCCCGAATAAGCACTGTAGTGAATGCCTTATCATAATCGAATGCCGTAACTGTGGCCAGACCATACTCATCACCGTAAAGATAAGCGACAGCCTGTCCGTTTACCCAGTCAAGGGTAACTGATTTCTGGCCGTTGAAACTTCCCTTATCAGTTAATAGAGTGACTCTAGGACCGCTGAAGAACTGGCTGGCATTCAAGCTGTGGTCAGCACCTGATGAATCGGTATATACATCAGCTGTGATTCGTGAATATTCACCATAATCTATTACTGAAGGATTTGAACGGACATGTAAGACCAGCCAAGGATCATATATGACAGTGCCGTTGTTGTTTTTGAATGCTGATTCAGGAGGCTTGGAATTAGTGCCCCACCAGTTGAACCTTGCATCAACGTCTCCGGATGTTAATCTGTCCATGTTGCCGAACATCTTTTCTAAAAAGGGCGCCATTTCCTCAGACATGTTTCGAAGCTCCTCTTCTGTATAGTTTTCAGCTCCAGGCTGTGATTTTGCCAGAAGATATGCCAGCTCCTCCATTGAAATGTCAGGATCAATGCCGTATGAATCAAGAAGGAAGCGTTTGGTGCTGTCCTTGACAACATTGTTTTTAAAGTTGACGGCACGGTTATAGTTTATTGTGCTGGTCTGCATAACAACAGCAAAGGCCGTTTCAGAGCCTGTTCCTTCAAGATTGTTTCCGACAGCTGTGAAATTGCCGTTGATTGTGTAATTTGTGCTGTTGAATACGGATTCTATTATATCGAAAATCTCTTCTATGCTTGCATTTGAAGGTATCGTTATGTTGAAATCATCCATATTTATGCTTAAGGGAACTCCTGTTATGAATGTTGAGTTCTCACCTGGGATATCATACACGAGGTTTTTGTTGATGGCCACATTTCCCAGTGCCATGACGTTGATTGCTCTAGATTTTGGAGAGTTAATATCTGTTACGTTATTTTCTGAAACTTCAATGAATGCTTTGAAACTGTTATAGTCTATGGCTTCGCCTGATATTCCGATAGCTGATGATGAGGCCTTAATTTTACTTACGTTATTGTTCAGCACATGAATGTCAGCGCATCCCACACCTGATGCCTTCATGCCGGTTACTGCTGAGTTTGCACCTGATGCATCCAAATCATTAACATTTATATCATGGATAAATGTGTCTGAGCTTTCATTTTGACCTATGGTGGTTATGGCAACCCTTATACCTGTGACAGAAGCGTTTTCATAACTGCCTGAGGAAATATTGCTCACATTCAAATCACAAATTTCCAGTGTAGGCAGAGTGCTGTCAAGTGCGAATACATCGATGTTGATGCCGTATGCCTCAACGGGAGCCATGACATTTTCTGCGGCATTTCCTCCTACATCAAAATCAGTCAGATTGTCGAAAACGGCAGCACCTCTAATATCTATACCGTATGCTGAGGCGTTGGCTGATTCTATGTTTGAAACATGATTGTCAGTTACGATCACTTTCAAATCTTCGCTATCAAGACCTGTTCCGTTAACT
Organism: Methanobrevibacter sp.; assembly: GCF_045603845.1. Taxonomy (GTDB): domain Archaea; phylum Methanobacteriota; class Methanobacteria; order Methanobacteriales; family Methanobacteriaceae; genus Methanocatella. Next base: position 61,599 of record NZ_JAZUMY010000083.1, on the reverse strand, counting down.
AAAATCCCTGAAGCTGTTCCGTTTTCCTTTTTGTTCTTGATGTTGGTGACATTGTTTCTGGATACGACCGGATTGAATGCCATAACAGAAATTCCGGCTTCACTTGCATCTGATATGCTGTTTTCAATTATTTCTATATTTCTGATTACGGATATTTCAAGGCCTGATGAATTTGAAATTGTTGGTTCGGCCAGTATTCCGATTTTTCCCCCTGAAATAGTGTTTTTCTCAATCTTACAGTCACTTGCATTAACCAGGATTCCTGTTGCGTTCTCATTTGAAAGGATAATGCTGAATCCTGAAATGGACGTGTTATTTGCAGTCGGCAAAATCATGAAAGCCACATTTTCGGATTTGAGAACTGCATTTTGCCCTATAATGGAAAGTTCCTTGTCAATTACAAGGTCTTCTGAGTATTCACCGCTTTCAACCATTATTGTGCTTCCGGCAGTGGCATTATCAATAGCCGATTGGATGGATGAGCCATCACTGACAATAATCTGACCTGATTCAGCTAGAACTGTATCATTATTATCCATTGCCGAAATTGGATTCAGACAGATGAAAAATAAAATAAATAAAAATAAATAAAAATGTTTCATATTATTCTCCCCTTTATTTTGTATACTGTTATATTTTATTTTCTATTATTTGATTTATAAAGTTATTTATAGTTTGTTTTTTGGCCAAACTAAATTCATAAAGCTACAATTTTCAAATAATGAATTTTATCCAATTTTTTAGTAAAATACCTTAAAAAAACTGGATAAAATAAATTATAACAAAGTTATAAATATGAATTGTTCATAATTTTAAAAAAAGGTAAAACAAAACAGTAACGATTTTTATAATCAGTATACAAAAATTGCATAAAAAAAATATTATTATCAAACTGTATAATTTAAATAAGATAACATTCAAAATAGAAACTACCTAAAGTGGGTGATAGAAATGAACAAAAAAACATTAAGAATTTTAGGAGCTTTAATAATACTTATCTGTGCACTGACAGCAGTAACTGCAGTCAGCAGCACTTCAGATGATAACAACAGTGAAAATGCCAACATCACATTGCAGATTAATACAACAGGAAGCTGGAGATTAGACCTGACAGTAGACGGAAACTATTCTTCATGCGAAGCTGAAGGATCTAAAACAATTGATTTGAACAGTACTGAAATAGACTTTGCCAGTGTGACCATAAACCAAAAGAACGGACCTACTGACGTATTTTTAGTTAAAGGCAATGAAACACTTCACGAAGAACATTCAAAAAGCAGCGGAATAGAAACAATATACTTCTTCTATCCGGAAAAATAGGAAAGCAACTGCCTTCCTTTTCTTATTTTTTTATTAAAATCTTTTTAAAAATTAAAAAAAAGTAAATCAAAGAAGATTTGAATCTCCTTTAATATTTTTCAATCCATCACACTATAATGTAGACATAACCAGTACAATCACAAGACATAGCACCATCAATATTATCATGAATAAAGTACCTAAATCTCCAAATAATGTTGTGGATGGTATTAAACCGGATAAAGAATCAGTTATTGATGTTTTAGGATCTTCATCTTTTTCAACGACTTCTTCAACTTTTTCAGGTTCTGGTTCAGCTTCTGGTTCAGCTTCCTCTTCCACTTCTTCAACTTCCTCAGCTTCAGGTTCAGCATCTTCTGCAACTTCTTCAACAGGTTCAGAATCTTCAGTTTCTTCAATAACATCTTCAGATTCAGCTACCTCTTCAGCTTCTTGTGCAACTTCTTCAACATCAACTTTTTCTTGTTCTTCTAATTCTTCGACTTTTTCTTGTTCAGCATCAGTCATTCTAATCACCTAAACTATACTTGATAATTTATCAAATAATGTATATAAATATTACTGATAGTATTTCAAACTATTTAAAAAAATTAAAGCCAAATTACATAATTGATTTAAAAGAAGCATTTAAATTTATTATTCAATCAGAATAAGTAACGCAACACTAAAAAAAGTCAGAAATTTGTAAAAATATTTCAATCAAACATTTAAAAAATTATATTCATATTGCGATATAAACACTATTACCCACAAATTTCAATACTATACAACTAATATTACATAATTAAAGATTCATTTACCTCAAGGATTGTTTAATTTAAATAAAAGAACATTTAACGGTGAAAAATCCATTTTTCATTGAAGGCAATATTCATCACCCAACTTATAATTCTAAGTTAAAACAATATAACTCGATGAAATACTGTCTAAATTAAATACTCGAAGATTAAAGATATTTTTTGTAGGTTTTGACCACTTAAAAAATATATCAGAATTTAAGTTAGAAGATTGAAACAATGAAAAAGAATTATAAATTTATTATAAATCTTATAATAGAAATAATTAAAATCATTATTATGATTTTAAAATAATTATTTCAAGGTATTTGGTTGTTGAATGCAAAGGAAAGAGTTAATATTTTCTCAAGTGGGGTCCTCCCTACAATAGTAAATAATATATGCAACAATATTCAAATTAAATATTAAGTTGTTTCAAACAACTAACTTTAATTCTGGAAGTTAGAATCTCTATGATTCTAACTTTTTAATTAAAAAAACATCACAAATTCCTGATTTTAAAAAATACTTAATAATGAATTAAAATACAACAGTTAATCTTATATGCAACAAAAATAAATTAAATATTACGTTGTATCTAACAACTAGTTTTATTGTGGAGTTAGAATCTCAATGATTCTAACTTTTTATTAATAACACCACAAAATTACCATTTCATCCGGAATAATAGTAATCCTCAACCGTTTCAACAGGATCTTCATAATAATAGTAATAGCTGTCATCATATGTTTCTGTTTGAGTATAATTGTCAAATAAATCAGTAGTGTTTATCTGTATGACTACCTTTTCATTGATCCTTACGTTTTGGGTCAGATTGCATCCGTTGAACTCGTCATTTCCACCGTAGCTTACTTTAACTGCACAGTTTCCGATGGCTGTTGCGTCAACTTCAAATGTTGCCTCACCATTCTCGTCTGTGACCAAACTTTTCTGGATAGAACCGCTGGCTGTGCTGACGATAGTAACGTTTATGTCCTGATTTGCAAGGGGAGTTCCGTTAATGTCCGTCAGTTTCACAGTAAAATTGTCCCCTTCGGTTAAAGTATCGTTGCTTATGATTTCAAGCTTGGAATCCTGTTTGGGATGTGCCTGATTTGAAATTAAAAAGACGGCAGCACCGATTACTACAACTATTATCGCTATGACAAGAATAAAATTTTTAAGATTCATGACCTTCACCTAAAAGTTCACTAATCAATATTTATCTTACTTCTTGGTTTATTATCTCTTCGGTTGAAAAGTCCTCTTTTGGGGTAGAGTTCATCGAATGTTTTTTCCAAATTCTTCAAATCGGAAGCGTTTCTTTTGTAAACTTTTCTTGCATTTTCGCAGTATTTATCATCCATATGTGAAAGAAGATATTTCAAATCCCTGTTTTCATGTTTAAGGACTTTAATTTCCTCTTTTAAAATATCATACTCTTCGCTTTTGTTTATCTCGAATGCGTCAAGCTTTTCCTGAAGCCTTAATGCTTCTGCAAATGCATTGTCGATTTTTTGCTGGGTTCCTGTGAGATGCTCAGGGCCTCTGAAAAGCAGCTTCCTGTTGGAATAAATCTGAGTCTTGATCTTTTCGATTTGGCGCACAAGATACATCGGATTTTTCTCGTTTTCTTCTCTTTCACGCCTTTCCTGCTCTTCACGTTCTTTTCTTCGGCGTTCAATTTCAGCATTTCGCCTTCTTTCCTCCATTGCCTTTTCGGCAGCTGCCTGTTTTCTTTGAATTTCCTCCTCAAGTCTTCTGCGTTCCCTTTCCTCTTCATATTCACGCCTTATTTTCGCCATTGCTTCTGGATTATAGTTCCAGGAGCCTGAGCTGTATGAATGCTCATCGCAGTCATCTTCATAATATGAGGAAGTTCCCCTTGTTGAGCCGCAGCTGCATGAGCAGTCTCCCTCATCAATCCATCCTCCGCAGTCCGGACATATTCCCATATCAGACACTCCTAAATTCTGTACTGGTCAAGTATTCTTCTTTTTCTTTCATTTGCCTCATTCACTTCAAGATATGTCAGAACCAATCCCGCAATCCAGATTATCACATAAACCACACTCAGAATCCCCATAAAAACAAATATGTTTATAATAAATACAAACAATGCAAGGAGAAATATCTTTACTCCCTTTCCCACATTTCCCGCATAAGCTATTCCCAGACCTGCCAGGAAAAATGAGATTATCATGGCCACGATCATGCTTTTCTGCTGTGCCTTCACTTCAGCAGGCATAATTATCACCTCAAAATTTTTCCTTTGAAATTAATAACTTCTTAATAATAATTTATACACAAACATATATAAAGTTAGTGTTTATGATGTGAAGTAAATATTGCTTTAAGAAGGTAAAATTACAAATCGAGAGCAATATTGACTTAATATTGTAATTAAAAAGATTTAAATAATAATTAGAATAAAATAACTAATCAGTTCTCCAACGGAGGTGATAGTATGATATTTCATAACTGCCTCCATCATATAAATATGGAGGTATTGCATGGTCATTAGCATCTCACCAGATTATGCCGATTTCATATTCTGGGCTATGCTCCTTATAACAATGTATTATAGAAAATAAGACCATTTAAAAAACTAAAAAAATAAATTGGGGATAATGGCACGTCCGCCATTCGGAGAACATCCCCAAAAATATTAAATAACATGAAAAATAATAATAAAAATAACGAGCATATGCTCGTTCCATGTTTATATGAAAAAAATTAATGTCCGGACGTTTTGTAGATTTCAAATCTACAAAGACATTAATTTTAACTGATTTTAAACCAAAAACCACCAAACAAAAAATAGATTACAAAACTAATTTTAACTAAAAATCAAAGACAACACCAACCAATTCAGAAAAAACATCCACAAAAAAATTAAATAACATAAAAAATAATATAAAAATAACGAGTATATGCTCGTCCATGTCATGAAAAAAAATTAATGTCCTGGTGTTTTGTAGATTTCAAATCTACAAAGACATTAATTTTAACTGATTTTAAACCAAAACATCACAAATAACAAGTTCATCCAATAATTTTTAGAAAACAATTTTCTCTCAAGTAACTATTGTTAAAACAAGGTAAAATTACTAACCAAAAGCAATATTTACATTATATGAGAATTAAAAATATATAAATAATGTTGGAAAAAATTAAGCAGTTCTTTCAGATGACGTTATAACACATTTATAAGTTAATTTGGCGTCCGCAGTTAATGCAGAAAGTCTTGTTTTCGTCAAGTAAAGTTCCGCATTCGGGACAATAGCTGCCTGAAGACTTATCGCCGATATAGTCCATTCCCGTTGCCTGCTGAGAGACATTATACATGAAATACTCCTCAACTATGGCCTTGTTTTCAGCATATGACCAGACACCTGCGATATCAAACTTAATCCGGATTATCTGGTTTTCAAAAAGAATCAGATTCAAGTCATGACCCTCACCTGTCTCAACGGAAATTATTGACTCGTTTGGTATCAGAAACTCATCAGCATCGCTTTTGAAAACTACTCCTTCGCCAACAACCTTGACAACGGCATCCCCATTCATTTTAATTTCATCTGAAGAATATTGAGGGATGACTGATCTTATTTTCAAAGACCCTGGAGGATATGTTACCTTGGCTTTCACTCCTTTGAAAATGTCATATTCCTTAATGACCTTCTGCTTGTTTTTTTCATCCTTTTCGAATTTGGCATTATGCTTGATCTGGTTTTTTTCAAGCTTTTCATAGTATTTTCGGGTATATTCTTCACCTAAAAAGTTATTGATGTCTTCCTGAGTATGGAACTGACTTGTATCCTTGTGCTGCATCAGCCTTATTTCTGAATACAGAGAAGCGCAATCAAGCTGCAGCAGTTCATCAAGACGTGCCTCCATCCCATCAAGGGTCAGCTTCCCATCCTCGTATTCATGCTTTAGGATTGACCTTTCATAGGTATTTGTTAGATTAACCAGTGACTTATATTTCATTGCACGTTTTTTAAATGCCTCATTATAGAAAAATCCGCCGCACAGCTCATCGATTTTTTCTTCACTTTCTGATTTTGAAAAAAATCCCATATGTTTCACCCAAAAATATCCTGATTATTTTTTTACCATATAAATTTTTAACTCAAATTATTGATAAAACTTATTGAATTTCAGCAATAATTTTTCGTCAACAAAAAATGAATGACGGCATCATAATTCGACAGCTTTACTCAAAAGACATAAGTTTCATCCGAAGAATTTTCATTTTAGATGAAAGACGTGTAAAAATCAATATAATGCCTTACGGTAATCTATCATGCAAAAGACAAATTTTGGAAAATAATTACTCGCCGAAGTAAATATTGTAAAAACTAGGTTAAATTACAAACCAAGAGCAATATTGACTTCATATTATAATTAAAAAGATTTAAATACCAATTATGATAAAATAAGTAACTAGTTCTTCCAGATGAATATATTACCTCCCTTTAATTAAGAATTCTGTCATCTGTGAAGAACTTTTTCAAAAATTGGAGCTAAATTTGTAAAAAGCTCTCGAATTGTCTTTTGGGTTTTCTTCTGAAAAGTCGCTGCCGGATTGCATGTATCATAAGATCACCTCAAAAAATTAGTATTTACGGAAAAAATATAATTTTTTAACAAGAATGTGAAGGTTTCCGGCAGTGATTATCAATGATCCAATAAGAAAAGCGTAGATATTATCCAAAAAGAGCAGAATAACACATGCTCCAATAATAATGAAGAGAATCATCCGAAAAATATCATTTCGGGCCAATAGAACACCATCAGCATAATACTCCTTGTTCGCCATTATTGATACGTAAAATACAATTAGGGAAATTATTATCAGAGCCGCATTGAAGAGATGATTTACGTGTCCGCTGTGCAACAATTCAAATGCCACAGTCATCAGATTGATGCTTATTATAACAAAGTAATGGCTGAACATCAGCCTAAGGCTTCTTTCCTGTCTGAAATGACTCATGAGCTCGTGTATCTGGACAACATAGCATCCGAACATCGTGATTATGATTAAAAATACCAATATAGGAATCAGGGACAGATTATTAACATCAAAGAAGTGCGTCATGCCCACAATGGCCTCGCCGAAGGTAATGATTGTGAGAAGCTCAAACCTTTCGACCAGATGAGGGAAATTGATGATGTTCTTGTTGAATTTTCCCTTGATGAAAAAGGGCAGGAACGCTCCGCATAAGACTGCAACAACATCAATCCATATGATATTTGAAAATCCTGCCAGTATAGCCAGAATCGCAATCACATAGATGGTGCATACAACAATCAGTATTTTTATTGAATTGCCGGCAGCCCCCTGCAAAGATTTCTCCCTGTGCGCATGAACGGAATACAATGCAATTACTGTCAGAAGCATTATGAGCATTGAAACGTTGAAAGGCAATAGCATTTCATTCAAGTGGGTGCTTATGGTATTGGTCATGAATATTACGGCTATCATGTTGATGCATGCTATCACATACTCATATCCCTTCCACTCGCCGTAGCGATTGACGTAGTTCGTGAAATAGAGCCATGCCTGCAGAATTACAAAGGAAGTGATTATATATACAAATATGCTGCTTAAAGGTATGATATCGCCTACCGGTTCGTTTACAAGTGACGTTAACTGTGATATAGCATACACATAAAGCAAATCGTAAAAGAGCTCGATTAATTTGACTTCCTTTTTAACAATTTCTACCATTGATAATTTTATCTAGTTCATGTCTTAAATATTTTAATCTGAAAAAAACAATATAAATAACATGGAAGATAAAAATCTAATTCTAATTACTGCAATCATAGTGATAGCAATAGCTGCCGTCGCAGTCCTGCTGATTGCTACACAAAACATTTCAGCTGAAGAGCAATCCTATACGACAATGGCTCTGAGCAACACCTCAATCATTGAAGTTCCCATTACCACAATGGCATTTAAAAGCAGCGACGATTACGGGATAAGGTATTACGCTGACGGTGAAAATAATCTAAACATCACTTCATTCAACAGCCAGGAAGGGGCAACACTTGAAGGTGGGGCTCAAATGGCGGCAATAAGGGATGCTGTTCAGCTCGAATCCACGCCGATTGTAACGGATGACAACATTACAGTTTATCAAAATCCGAACACAAAAGTCTATTCAATATTTACCGGAAATGACACCACCCATGACAATATTCTCATAGTTTCAAGCAATCTGGACAGTCTGCTTCATGCATACAGAAGCATCTGGTACGGCGAGATTGACTTTTGATAGATAATTCCTGTACAGATTCAGCCGTTGCAAGTGAAGTTTAAAATCAATCCATTATCCTTTTTACTTTTTTTGTGAAAAAACATAATAATTCAACAAAACTTATTACACATTTAAATCAATATTAACAATATGAATGAAAAATTAATCAAAGCCTTACAAAGAAACGATGATGAAGAACTTTTAGAAATCGAATTAGAAAACCTGAAAGAAAACCCCACCGATTTTGAATTATATAAACTTATTTCCCTAACATATTCCAACCTGTCACAGTTTGACAAATCCATTGAGTATATAGACAAGTATCTCGAACATGACATGCCCTTTGATGAAAGAGCAGACGCATATTACGTTAAAGGACAGGCATATTTCGGACTGGACAATTATGAAAGCGCAATGGAAAACTACGATAAGGCTCTTGACATAATGCCTCTTCACGAACTGAGCAACCTCTCAAAGGCAGTGATATATCAGAACCTGAAACAGTATGATGAGGCATTGTTCTGCATCGATAAGCTGAGCGATGAAAATCCGGCCAAAAACTCCCTTAGAATAACAGTATACAGTGAAATGGGAGACTGGAAGAGCTGCTTCAAGTACCTTGATGGGAAGGATAACGTTAACTTTAAACCTGTTGTACTGTTCAACATGAATGAATACAACAATGCGCTGGCACTGATTGATGAGATAATAGCTCAGGAAAAATCAGCACTGCAGGATATGGCCGTAAATATGGCAATTAACCATCTCGGACTCCAGCATCCGGAAATAGCTGATGAAATAGAGCTTAAAATGGATGATTTCAAAAACTATGACAAGATTAACAGTCTGATTGATGAAATGGATGACTGCTGGATTAAATTTTTTGCAAAGGCAAGTTTTGCAAACGAATTTGAAAAATACGATGAAAGCATTGCCAATCTGAACAGGGCTCTTGAGTTTGATGAGAAAAAGGAAGCAACGCTGACTGCATTGGGTGAAATCTATTTCCTGACAGATGAAAACGAAAAGGCAAAAACAACAATCGAACAGGCGCTTGAAATAAATGAAAGCCTTAAAGCGCTGGAGCTTATGAGCTCAATATCCCTTTCAATGCATGAGTATATCGACTGCATCAGATATTCAAACAAGGTTCTGACACTTGACAGCAAAAGCTATGACACATACATAAGCATGGCATTTGCATATCATGCCCTGGGCGACACGGATGTTGCTTTTGAAATTCTTGATGAGGCGATTCACACCAACGAATATTCTGAAATGTTTTACATTGCAAAAGGAGCGCTGTATGAAGAAATCGGTGATGAGGAAAACTTCGTGGAATATACCATGCAGGCCTACAAGGTCAATCCTTTCGACAGCACACCTCTTGTTCTGATTGCAAAACATTATAAGGACAGGGGAGATTTAGAAAAAGCAAAAAAATATTATGAAAAGGTTCTAATCATAGAACCTAATTTTGACAAAACCCTGGATGAGCTATAATTGAAAATCCCCCATCAGTTATCCAGGTATTCCAGATTAAGCTGGGAATCTGCGTATTCAAACACCAGAGGCGATTTGTTGCAGGTGACGGATACGACTCCTGAAAAGGAAGTCATCTCCTCTTCAACGATTGCATCAGAAAGAGACCTCGGAAGCTTTTGGGGAATTCTTCTCGGTCTGTTCCTGTCAATGAAATCCTGAGGAACAAAAAAGTCCACCAGCATTGCATTTTCATTAATTTTCAAATCAAAGAAGTTGGATTCCGTGAAGAGATCCATGAAATTCACAAAATGAGTGAATGAAGGGTTCAGGCAAACGGAATTACTGCAATTTGGACAGTTAGCTACTATAATATCACACTCCAATCAAATCAAAAGGTTTCCAAAGACAATACAGCTCAACAGATAACAGATCATGAAAATATATTTAAACAAATCTCTGATAGTAAATCACTCCTTTTAAAAATTTAAAAAGATTTAATCAAAAAAGATTAAATCCCTAATCATTTCATCAGCAATTGAAGATAAAAATTCATTTTCATCTATGCTTTCGAAATGCGGCCTTTTCAAATAGCTGGTTGTTCCGATTACGATTTCATCACCGTGGATTTTGATTCCAATGTCTGTGACTTCATCAGGAGCCTCACATTGGGTTTTAATTATGGTTTTTTGAAAACCGCTTTCTATTTCGAAAGTTATTATGCCGTTTTCACAGCATTTTTCGCTTATGTGGATGAGTCTGATGTAGACTCCATGCTCATTGATTTTTCTTGAAACGAATTCAAAGAAATCATCATCCATTTCGCTGAATGTGTATTTCTCATCTGCAAGGCCTAAAAGGGTAGGCATTTCGTCATCGGCAGAGAGCTCTTCAACGTAGAATGGGAATTCATCAGCAACAGTTACAGTATTTTCAATGGTTTTTCTCACATTAATCTTCATATTTTTCCTCTTTTTCATGATAATGGTTAAAATTTAACAGCAAAAGACTTTCCTTTAAATGCTCAAAGAGCAAATTGTCAAATAAAAAAGCTCATACAACCTCCCATTGTTGAGATTTTCAAAAAGCAAGCATACAGTTAGGAAAAATACAATTGGATTAGAACACTGCGTACCCAGTGACTTTTACAAATGCTATCATATTTATCAACTCCCTTATAAGTTATGATAAATTCGTATACAGTCAGTTTTCAAATGGTGTGGACAACTTTTAGTACAGTACTTAATATTATATAATTCATAATATATAAATGTATCGTTTTTTTCACTAAAATTTAATGAAATTCATGAAAAGTAAAAAGAATAAAATATTAATTATACTAATTACAAAAAGAATTCCATGATTGGAAATGACTGGGATTCAGCGTTAAGTGAAGAGTTCGAAAAGCAATATTTTAAAGAAATCAAAGAGTTTGTTGAAAGCGAATATAACACCGAAACGGTTTATCCGCCAAAAGAAGAGATTTTTAACGCATTTAAACTGACGCCGCTGTCTGAGGTCAAAGTGGTCATACTGGGCCAGGATCCCTACCATGAAAAGGGACAGGCACACGGACTTGCATTTTCAACTCCCGAAGGAAGGCCAATCCCAAGATCACTTAAAAACATCTTTAAGGAAATCCAGGAGGAGTTCAACTATCCCATTCCCGATTCAGGATGCCTTGAACCTCTTGCCAGACAGGGAGTTTTTCTTCTAAATACTGTACTTACCGTTCGTGAAGGACAGGCAAACTCCCACAGCGACTGCGGCTGGCAGACATTTACTGACAGCGTAATAAAAATACTGAACAAGGAAAAACGTCCTATAGTGTTTCTGCTATGGGGAAAACAGGCTGAAAAGAAAACGGAACTGCTTGACAATCCCAGCCATCTGGTTCTTGTGACATCACATCCTTCACCTTTCTCGGCCAGACGTGGATTTTTCGGAAGCAATCACTTCAGGATGGCCAATGAATTCCTAAAGGAAAACGGCATTGAAGAGATTGACTGGAAACTCAGTAAAGTAGCTCTTCTATAACCAGCTCATCGATGTATGCTGTGTCATCCCTGAGAGATTCGATGTAATGAATCACGTTTAACTTCAAATCCTCAAGTTTAATTCTGCCGTCAACGTTTTTGAAATCTATGAAGAAATGAAATTCATGGATTACATCACCTGAATGATTGAAAACCTGCCAGTTCTGACCCCTGATTTTAATCATGTGAACAGACCATCTGCCCATAAGAGAGTTAATCCTGGATGTGACTTCATCCACGTCAAAATCGATGTAATACACTTCTTTAGCAACCATAGTTTCCATAAAAGAAATATTAACGGCGGGAATTATCATAGCGATACTCCCACTCACCAAAATCAAATCAGTGACATTTAAAAATCCTAAAAAAAGTAAAATCAGTTATGGATTAATAAAACATCCCTTTCAGTACTTTTAAGCACTTTTTCAGCTACGCTTCCAATGAAGAACTTATGCAGTCCTGATTTTCCGGATGCTGCAATGATAATCAAATCTACATCCTCGTCCTCGGCCACTTTCACTATAGTGTCGGAAGGGATTCCGGTAACTACCATCTTTCTTACATTAACCCTATTGTCAAAGCGTTTAGCCATGCGGTCAACATTGTCATGGGCTTCCTCTAAGAAACCCTTGTTCATCTGAGCAATGTTCTTTTTGCTTTGAAATGGTGTTGTTGCTGCCAGTTTACTTGCAACGGAAAGTATAATGATTTCACCATCATCGGAAAGCGCCTTAATTGCTCTTTCAACTTCATGTTCGGAAAACTCAGAGCCGTCAGTAGGTAACAAAATTTTATCAAACATCTTCGAAAACTCCTATATAATATTGTATATTCCTAATAACATTTAAATTATTTCTTTGAATTTTGACATTTCATACAAAATAAATTCCAAATCCCTGGAGTTTATTACATTTTCATCATCAATGAATTTGACCTGGCTTTCAAGCTCCCTTAATCTGTATTTGAATCTGTATATCAAATCTATCATTTCGGAAAATAGCTCTATATCATTTACCCGATACAGCAGAGCCTCTATTTCGCTTAAGGTTGATGATATGTAGGTTTCAAATTCGGGATTTTCATCAAACATCCTCTGGCAGGATATTATGCAGTCATAGATTTTCTGGCAGTCGATTTTTACACTGTCAGATTGGATAGGATTTATGATTTCATCTTTCATGAAAACACTCCTATAGAACCATTATGTTATTGTAAGCCTTGCATGACCCATATTGGCAATATATAATGTAGTTTCCTGGTATCAGGTTAATGTCAAGAGTTGCAACACCATCAGCGTTTGTCGTTCTGGTATATCTGACGCCATTTATGAAAAAATTAATTTTTTCTCCGGCACCTGCAGGCTTTCCGTTTTCAAGAAGCTGAATGGTGTACTGGCTTTCGTTTTGATAATCCTTAATAAGATCACTTGAATTGAAAGAGTATTTGAACCTGTCAGTGTGCGGATTTTCATTGTGGAGATCATCCAGGGAAAATGCGCAGCTTGCATCTATGCATAAAAATAAAATAAAAATAAAAATCCAGATTCTTTTCATAATAAAAGGTATTATCCTTATAATTATTTAATCTTTTTTAAACCTTAAAAATGGAATGAATATCACCGCAAGAACAAGCAGCATTATCGGATTTGCAGTTGAGTTTGCATCCAAAATTTCACTGTAAACAGGAATATTGCTGCTGTTGTTCACCCTGACGATGCCTGAAACGTTATTTGATATGACATCACTGTAGGTGTCGCTTGTAACGTTGATGTTGTACTTGTATCCTTCAACGAAGTGGGTAATCAGCGTCAATGTCTGAACTTCTCCATTTGCCAGATCATCGATTAGCCATTCTGCATCAACCAAATCCCCTTTTGTAAGGTTGTAGGCAATTACTCCCAAATCGGTCGGCAGGTTATTGACAATTGTATCAACACCATGGTCAGGACCGTTGTTTATAACATTGACAACCCATTTTACAACACCGTCGCCGACTATATAATCAACACCGACAGCCAAATCGGCCAGAGGATTTGTATGGACATCTATGGTGTCATATCCCGGATCTGTTGCCGTGAAAGTGTATGTGTAGTTGGAATATTTCGGCACACATACCAAAGTCAGTGAAGACGTCTCGTTAGGATATAATGTGTCTATTGTCCATATTGAATTGTCGGAATATTCATCAGGCCAGATTAACAGATCCAAACCTTCAGGTAATCTGTAAAGGACAGTAAGGTTGCGATAAGGATCATCTCCAGTATTTTTAACGCTTAAAAATATCTCAAATATTTGACCTTTATTTATGGAATCTGGAGTATAATTTTGACTGAATTCGAGGTTTGAAACATCAGAATACATATTACTGTCACCAAAAGCGGTTCCATTGTCCACAGCAAAAACCCCTCCTATTATGGACAAACCACTTAAAATCAATACAAATGACAATAATAAAAATTTTGAATCCATATTATCCCCTTGTTTGTAGTATAGATTTGACTTTCATAATATATAAATAAATGTCTAAAACGGCCTTTTTTTGTAAATTTTAGATATTTTAATATATTTGATACAAAATCAAAAATTTTTAAACCTTTTGAAAATCAGTTAAATGAAATCTCATCAATTTTTTCAAATGAAAAAGAGTTTTAAATCATTAAAAACTGAAAATAGCATATTAAACACATTTTTATAACTTGAACTTGTTGAAAAAAATCTATTGTAGAATGAACTAAATGACAGTAGAAGAAATGATTTCATGAATAAAAGTGTAGTCATCTGTTCAATCAGTAATCATTATATTAATTTTTATAAAAATGAAGAACATGATGAATTCAACTAAAAATTTAAATAAAATCCAAACAAAAAATATCATAATGGCATTTGAAATCATATCAACATTACTGATAGCAATAGCGCTTGCAATGGATGCATTCAGCGTATCACTTACAAAAGGATTTACACAGAAACACCTCAAAAGAAATCAGATTCTCTATTACGGACTATTTTTCGGATTCTTCCAGTTTATGATGCCGTTAATAGGATACTATATCGGAGGAGTCATCTCAAGATTCATCGTTTCAGTAGCATCAATCGTTGCATTCATACTTCTTTTAGCTATCGGAGTCAATATGATTAGGGAAAGCCTTGACGATGATGAGGACATTACCGACAGCTTCAGCTTTAATGAAGTGACCCTGCTTGCAGTTGCAACAAGCATTGACGCCCTTGCTGTGGGAATGACATATGCAATTCTCGGCGATGAAATACTGCTGCCTTCAGTAATAATAGGTATTGTAGCATTCCTCTTTACAATAGCCGGAATATTTTTAGGTAAAAAAATAGGAAACTACATCGGCGGGCGCTTCCAGATACTTGGTGGCGTTATTATTATTTTAATCGGACTCAAAATCCTTCTCGGATTTTAAAAAAAAGTTGAAAGGGGAAAAATTACGCGTGTAACTTTTCACCGAATTTTTTGATGAATATTTTAGCCCAGATATAACCGAATGTTCCTCCAAGGAAACATCCTATGATTACACCGGAATAGATTCCAACCAGTCCCCATCCGAAGATAAAGCAGAAAATGTAGGCACATACTGTTTCTAGAATCAGAGACCTGAGCAAAGTGATTATCAGTGAATTGATTCCCTTACCTACACCCTGGAAAACCATTGATGACATCATACCGTGAGGTATTGCCAGAACAAAGAGGCTCAGTACTGACAATGCTGTTGCAATCTGCGGAGCCAGATCGGCACTTGCTGCGGTGTATGAAAACATTGCCGCAAGCTGGGATGAAAATATGAACATTATAGCTCCAAGGCTAATTGAGAGTATAAAGCCCAGTTTGATTGAATAGCTGTGGGAGGTTTTCAAATTGTCAAGGTTACGTGCACCGTATGCAACGCCCGCTACCGTCAAAACGGCAGTTCCTATACCTATCAAAGGAATCATTGCAAGCTGAACTATCCTCATGGATGCAGTATAAACTGCCACGGCTGTTGTTCCGGCCACTATCACAAGCATTCCGTTAATCATGATTGCCAGAAGTGAGAATATGATATTTTCCAGTGTTGACGGAATTGCAACCTGAAGCTCATCCTTAATCATCTGGCTTTCATAGCTGAAGTTTTTTAAAGACAAATCAAGGAAAAGGTCCTTTTTTCCCCAAATCCAGTAGCTCATCACAATGCATGAAAGTGTCGCTGAAAATACAGTAGCCCATGCGGCGCCTGCAATTCCCATATTCAGCACATAGATGAAAAGAGGATCCAGAATGATGTTCATCACAGCAGTCACCGCAATTGCGATTGTTGCCCTTCTCATGTCACCTTCGGATCTGAATATTGCTGAAGCCACACCGGAGTATACGAATATTATCAGTGCCCCGAATACGATATATCCGTAGTTAAGGGCGAAGTCAATGGTGTCTCCAGCACCCATCATCTCAAGGAGCTGTCTCATGAACACCATCATGAGAACCGTAAATATCACTGATATTACGATGCACAAAAGAATTGCATGCAGTCCGGCGTTATTTGCCTGTTTGTGATTTTTAGCACCTATATACCGTGCAATCAGTGAGTTTGCACCGGCACCTATACCGTTTCCCAATCCTACCAGCACCATAAAGAGCGGTGTGATGAACCCGATAGCCGCAAGGGCATCTGCACCGAGTCCCGCAACCCAGATACTGTCTGCGATATTATAAAGCATAATTAAAAGCATGGAAATCATCATAGGGATACTCAATTTGATTATCGCCTTTTTCGGATCTCCTGTTATCATTTGAATATTTTTGTTTTCCGTACTCATTTTTTCCCAAACCTGTCCTCATTTAATTTCATTACATCAATGGCCAAATCCTTCAATATTAACTGTAAGGCTTCTTTCTGACTTTCATCCCTAAAGAGATACTGTTCAAATTCATCAAGCATCCCTATGGCCTTATCCAGGATTTCACTGCCCTTTTGTGTCAATGAGATAATATTCTGCCTTCTGTTGTTTTCATCGATTGTTCTTGTAATAAGCCCATTTTCTTCAAGCTTTTTAATGGATCTTGCAACTGCACCCTTATCAGTGTTGCTTCTTGAAGCTATCTTTTCCTGATTTATCTTTGAGTCCTTGTTCACTTCAAACAGGATGTGGAGCTGAGGATTGTTTATTCCAAGCTCACCCAGCATGTTGTTGAAGTATATTGACTGTGCCTTTGCAAGTATTGCAATCAATTTGCCAACGGGCATTTCCTTAACATCAATATTTTCCAAATCACAATATGACATAATTTACCTTCATCTAATCAGTTATGATAGTTAATCATTAGTTGATACTGATATATAAAACTGTTGCATGAACAACTATTGCACCTGCAACAGTTAACAAGTATGATATTTTTTAATGGGAGATGGTAGATTAACGGATTGAAAAGACCACGATTTTATAATAAAATCAATTATCTTAAAAATAGCTATAATTAAAATATATGAAAATGGAATAAAATCAATTTAATCAATCGTTTGGCTGTCCAAATACTCATCATAACTTGAGGCTTCGATGACATCCAAAAAGAACTTCCTCTTGACCGGCCCGAGCTCGTTTAAAAAGTCATCATAATATGGTGAATCCCTGATTTGAAGGTAATCCTCATGAATCAAATCAAAAAGATCGGATTTGCACTCATCGACAATATCTGCCAATGCAAGACGTGGACCGTTGATTTTATAGGCAATCATGTCATACTTATACTCCCCATAAAAGCCGTTTTCAACAAATCGCCTCATAAGCTCACGTCCTGCAGGCACGGTGTCGAGAAACTTGCAGTCAACGACATTGGTTATTGATTTTGTGTGCTTACGCCTGTAGTAGAAATGCTTTCTGATGATTGAGATTCTTTCGGCCTTTAAAAAGATTTCAAAGAAAAAGGGCATGTCCTCAAAGAATATTCCCTCAGGAAAGAGCACATTAGACTCCTTTAAAAATGAGTTTCTATAGATTTTCTGACATACTCCAACCGACAGGTCAAAAAGAAAGTCATGACATTCGCTTGGATGAAATGCCCGCCCGTCAAATGACTCGTCAAAGGAAATCAGGTCAAACCAGTCGTTTTCATAAATCCTTCCTGTCTCGTCATCATAGTTAATCATCTGATACATCGTAATGTCAGTGTCATAAAGTTTTGCCTGCAGGTAAGATTTCTCAAGGGCATCTGGGCTGAACCAGTCATCGCCGTCAATGAAAGCGACATATTCTCCACGGGCAATCTTCATGGCCCTGTTTCTTGATGCGCCGGGACCTACATTTTCATGGGAAATCACCCTGATTCTTGAATCATCAAAGGAATTGATTATATCCAAAGTTCCGTCCGTTGACCCATCATTAACCACAATCAGCTCCAAATCACTTAAAGTCTGATTTAAAACACTTTCAATGGCCTTTTTGATGTATGCCTCTTCATTGTATGCCGCAAGAATTACTGATATCTTCATATGAACTGCCTTATCAATTGTAATATATCATCTATATTTCTTCCGATTAATAGATTGTGCTTTGTATTGTCAAATATGACCAGTCTGGAGTCCCTGATATTTTCGTTTAAGATTTCGGCCAAATCAAGGCTTACAATAACATCATCCCTTCCCGCCATAATCAGTGTTTTGGCTGAAACTTCATTAAGATGACCTGTGCAGTTGAATCCGAATCCCATGTCGACTCCGGCCTTAATGGCTTTAAGATTTGCGTTTTTTGCCTGTTGGATTTTAATGAACTCGAGATCCTCCCTATGCCTATTTAAAATATCGTCCGGCAGGACATAATTTATTATCACGTCATAAAACTCTTCAAATGATATGTCAAGGGCATCACGAAACTCCATAAACTTGGATTCAAGATTTTCATCGCACTGGCTGAAGCTTGCCATTAAAATCAGCCTTTCAACGATTTGAGGATACTTTATGGCAAATGAAAGCGCTATGTTTCCACCAAGAGAAAAGCCAACAAGAGATGCCTTTTCAATCTTTTCACTGCATAAAAGTTCATAAAGATCACTTACCAGCATGTCTATTGAGAAATCTCCGAATTCGGATTTGCCATGGCCTCTTATGTCATAAAGCAATATCCTATATTCGGATTTAAGATGACTAGCCAGCTTCATCCAGTAGTTCAAATCATCACTCAATCCGTGAATGAAGACTATCGTCTTTGAACCCTTCCCGAAATATACATAATTCGTTTTCATCCGATTACCTTATGATGTTATACCATTCAAAGCGCTCTCCCGCATAATTGGCAATGTATATTGATACTGCCGTTGTTAAAACGTAGATTATCGTAACGTCAATCGGAGTCACTGCCAAAAAGAAGCACAGTCCAATGATTTCAACAAGATAGAATATCAGTGAATTGGTAATTTTCCTATAGCTGAATATTCCAAGCACCACTGGAGTGAATATTATGGCCAGTATGAATCCGATTACATATAAAAATGGATAGACCTGGCCCACATCAAGGTTGAAGAGGAATATGAAAAGATACATTTCAATTGCAGTTAGGAAAAATCCCTGTACCCCACCGGTGATTGCCTGCGCCATCGTATGCTTTTTAAGGGTTACCCTGGACCATATAAGAACAGGATATAAAAGGGCGAATATCGCTCCGAGAGGTCCTAAAAGTATTATCAGTGCACATACAGGTCCGCTAAGTCCTGTTGTGTGGATGCTGACTTTCCATTGTGTGGTTATTATCATTACAATGAACGTGTTGATTGTATAGCACAGAAAGAGGAATGTGAGAAAGTCGTTTAGCCCCAATGCAATGGAGACAAGAAATCCTATGAAATATGAAACTGTTCCGACAACGAGGGGCGTGAAGCGGTCCTGCCTGTTTGATATGTCCTTGTCGTTTCCCGTCTTTTTGGCCCAATAGAGAATGATTGCCATCGGAAGGATTGAAGCAAAGATTATTGAAATCAGTTCCATAAGCGGAAAATCCCACAGATTGTTTATTGACAGTACCAGTGAAATTATAAAAAACAGTGGTATGCATATAATCGGGGGATTCGTAAAAGTTGAAATTGTCTTGGCTAATTTTAATCTTGAATTCATAGATAATATTATAAAGGTCTATGCTTTTAAATATTTGTCAAAAAATAGAAAGGAAAAGTGTCGGTTAAAACACTTATCTGTCAATGATTCTTCCGGTATCGATTTTTTTGGTGTTGTAGTTGACTGCCTTGTGGACACTGTTAAGGGAAGTCTTTAAATTAGCTGCAATTACTTCACGAAGTTCATCATCGAATGGAGCGGTCTTGTCGCCGTAGAATTCGCAGATTTTTGAGATTTTATTGTCTTCAAGGAATATGAAGTATTCTTTCCAGTGTTCAGTCAAGTCACCTAAAAGGCTTTCGATATGGATGAATTCCTTATTTAACTTGTTTGCTCTGTCATATGCTTCTTTTTCCAAAGCGGAAAATTCAGCTATTTCTTCTTTTGTATAATCTTTCAATAGTTTTTTATCAGCCATCATATTCACCTATTTCAAAAAAAAAGAAATTAATTTCTTAATCTTAATTATTATAACGATGATATATAAATTTTTGTTAGATGGTGATGGTGATATAAGTGGGGATTAGTCAAGGTCCTCTTTCCAGGAAACGTTCAGTTTTTCCTCATTGACTATGGAATAGCGTGCCCTGTCAACGGAAGTGAACATGTCTTGCATTCCATCTTTTGTTTTGTGGAATATTGCAGTGTTGTTTTTCTTGATTCCTATATCATATGCTTCCCTATAGGCGTCTATGTCAGCTCCCAGGTAGATGAATTCCCAGCTGTGATTTTTAATCAGGTTTTTGATTTGGCTTTTGCTGAATTCGACGGATGAGTTTTCAAGTCCGTCTGTTGTTATTACAAACAGCACCTTGTTTGAAACTTCCTTATCCATTGTAACTATTGTTTTTCCGATTGCATCCAGAAGTGCGGTTGATCCCCTTACGAAGTAATCGTCATGGGTCATTTTCCCAACGTCATGAAGGTCTTTCCTTTTGTAGAGCATGTCATATTCGTGGTCAAATAGGATTGTCGTTACCTTTGCGTTTACTTCCTGCTTGATTTGCTTTTCAATGAATGAATTGAATCCGCCAATCGTGTCGTCTTCGCTTCCGTACATGGAACCGCTTCTGTCCAATAGGAATATTATATCTATCTGTTCATCTTTCATGATATCACCTTGTGTATAAATTATATATAAATTGGTATATATAAACCTTTGCTGTTAAGTTTTAGGTATTCCTAAAAATTTGCGATACTTTTATATACTACTTCTTACAACATTATTAAATAGTGATGTGAACGCGAAAAACACATTGCTTCAAACATTATTAGTCAAAAGCTAATACAATCTCCAAACTCAAAAATTTGAATTAGTTTTTCCACAATTTTCTAATTCAAAAGAAAAAATTTATCTGCCAAATAATTTTTTCGAAAAGGTGTTGCTGCCAAACACCTTTTATTATCTCTTATTTTTCAAAGATCATCCAAAAACCTGAAATTTTTTTTGTGAACTGAAATATCACAATAGTTATATTTATATACAAAAAGAGACAATCATTAATTAACCGAAAGAAATTTTTGAGATATCATCACCAAAAGTTTAGTTAAACCTAAAAATTTCCGAAACATTTATATACTACTTCTTACAACATTATTAAATAGTGATGTGAAAACGAAAAAACACATTGCTTCAATCATTATTAGTCATAGACTAATGAATCTCCAAAAATCAAAGATTTGAATTAGTTTTCTCACAATTTTCTAATTCAAAAGAAAAAATTTATCTGCCAATAATTTTTTCTAAAAAGTCCGGGCGTTTTCTGCCAAAAAAACGCCTAATTATCTCTTATTTTTACAGAATTATTCACTTTAAAAAAAGATCTATTTTTTAGGTATACCTAAAAATTTACGAAACATTTATATACTACTTCATACTACATTATTAAATAGTGATGTGAAAACGAAAAAACACATTGCTTCAAACATTATTAGTCAAAAGCTAATATGATCTCCAAAATTAAATTATTTGAATTAGTTTTCTCACAATTTCCTAATTCAAAAAAATATATCTGTCAAATATGTCAATAAGGGGTGTTTATATCACCACAAGTAAGCACCCATTATTATCTCTTATTTTAATAAAAAAAAAAAGTAAAAAAATAGATTAGAATCTATTTAAAGTTTTGAGCTCTTTCTTCGAAATGTGCTTTAGGATATCCGCATACAGGACATTTTTCAGGTGCATTAGGACCTTTGAAAATGAATCCACAGTTTTCACATTTCCATTCTATTTCGTCTTCCTTAGCGAATACAGTCTCGTTTTCGACATTGGCAAGTAAAGTTCTGTATCTTTCTTCATGCTCTTTTTCGATTCCGCCGACTTTTTCAAAAAGGAAAGCGATTTTAGCAAAACCTTCTTCACGAGCTGTTTCAGCGAACTCTTTGTACATTGCAGTCCATTCTTCGTTTTCACCGTCAGCAGCTGCGTTTAAATTTTCAATGGTATCTGGGATTTCCTCATCATGCAAAAGTTTATACCAGATTTTTGCGTGTTCCCTTTCGTTTTTGGAAGTTTCCATGAAAATATCATGGATTTGAACATATCCTTCTTCTTTAGCCTTTGCAGCAAAATATTGGTATTTTGTGTGAGCCTGGGACTCACCGGCAAAAGCGGCTTGCAAATTTGCTTCGGTTTTAGTACCTTTTAAATCAGTCATAATATACATCTCCAATTATTATTTATTATTAATCATTTTATAAAAATTGTTATGATTCAAAGTCCTCCAAAAGAATCGTCATCAATTCATCATCAGTGATGTCATCGTCATCGGATAATCTGTTGGCCTGTGCGGTCAGGACATTTTCAAAAATGTTTCTTATCTGCCTTGCATTGGCGAAATTGTCTCCACGGGTGTTGTAAATGTCTTCGCATAACCCCTTAAGATACTTGTCCGCCTTATCGTCAAGCTTCAGGGTTGAATTTTCACACATGCTGAGAAATATTCCGTGAAGCTCTTCGGGATTGTAATCCTCAAAGAAGATATACTTGTTGAATCTTGATTCAAGTCCCGGATTTGAATGAATGAAATTATCCATCAAATCAGGATAACCTGCTACAATAACAATCAAATCATCACGATGATCCTCCATTGCCTTGAGGATAGTGTCAATAGCTTCCTGGCCATATGCATCATCCTGGCTTTTCGGAGCCAAGGTATAGGCCTCATCAATGAATAATATTCCGCCCATTGCGCTTTGTATAACTTCCTGCGTCTTGATTGCGGTCTGACCAAGATAACCTCCGACCAATCCGCTTCTGTCTGTTTCAACAAGATGTCCCTTGGATATGACTCCAAGCTTGCAGTAAATCTTGGACAGGAGTCTTGCAACGGTGGTCTTGCCCGTACCGGGATTTCCTGAAAACACAAGGTGAAGAGACATTGGAGGCTGTTTCATGCCACGTTCAGAACGGATTTTCCTGATTTGAACCAGATTGATCAGTGAATTGACATCCTTTTTGACCTTTTCAAGACCCACCAGCTTGTTAAGTTCCTCAAGCAGTTCCTCAAGAGTCTGCTCATCCTCAACAGGTTCGCCTGATTTATCATCACTTTGAAAAATATAATCACTGCTGCTTGAAATTATGATTGATGCGACAACATCAGGCCTTTTTTCGGACAGCTCATCATAAAACGGAGTGTATTCATCATTGCCTGAAACGGAAGCGTTTATAAAATTACGGGCATCACAAATTACATCGCCGTCCACATCATCAACGCTTTTGCAGCCGATTAATATATTCAATACCTCTTCGATGCGCTTTTTATCAGCAGGATTTGCTCCCAAATCATAATTTCTTTTGAACTGACTGATACTGTGAGCCAAATTGTTTATATATTCATTTAAAACGCTGAATGCCTTTGGCTGGGTATCGCCGCATTTGAGAAACTCATCACCTAATGAGCGATAGATGCCAAACAGCTTATTCGTGTAACCTTCAAGATTATTCTTTTCCAGAAAGTCCCTGTGAAACAAATCGTTTTCATGAAATGCCCTGAATGAATCGGGCAAATCATTCTTATTAAAAACAGCGCCATCGAATGTGGCTTCAACTCCCAGATTATCTTTGATGAACTCAATCTTTTCATCACATTGTGACTGGCCTTCACAGGCAACATATACAAGAAAATCAGCCAGATCCTTTTTAACCAGACTTTTAACGGATCCGTTGCGTGATTTAATATCCTCCAAAAGAGGTGTCTTTGAATAGTCTCCACGACTGTCAATCAAATCACAGTATTCATACAATTCCCTGACTTCAGGATTTGAAGGGGATTCATCATTAAATTCATGGCCGCAAAAAGGACATTTCACATCATCAATATTAACTTTATGTTGGCAATTATCGCAAATTTTCCAATCGAGTGACAAGATAACACAACCTAAATATTAATATTGTGTGATTAAATTAAAATAATTATCTAAAATTTCAATCCTATTTCATATGCCCTTTTCAAAGCGTCTTCGGCCTTGTCAGCATCACCGATGAATTTGACTCCTCCTACTTCTAGACAGTCAACGATTTCAAGTTCCGTGTTCATCTCAAAAGGCTGCTTTAAGACCAAATCGATATATGGTTTGTAGAAATCATCTCCGGGATGCGTGAGTGAATATAACACCAACCTTTCCGGAAAACTTCTTGTCGGGATTGTTGAAAATTGAATAGAACCTGTCTATTATTGTCTTGAGCTGTGCCGTCATCTGGCCAAAGTATATTGGTGAGGCAACAATCAGACTGGCTCCTTCAGCCAATTTGTCAATTATTTCTGTTCCGTCATCATTGAATCTGCAATCCTTTCCTTTGGAACAGATTTCACATCCGCTGCATGGGCTGATATCCATCTTGTCTAAGAAATATTTTTCAACCTCATGGCCATTCATTTCACAACCCTTAATCATCTCATCCAAAATACGGTTGGTATTTCCTTTTTTTCTCGGACTTCCGTTTAATGCTAATATTTTCATAAGAATAGTTAATTGAAACCCTATATTAATAATTAACTATGTGAAACAATTAAATTTTCTCAATTTCCTCGATGCTAAGACCAGTCATTTTAGAAATGAAATCAAAATCAGCTCCAAAATCTTTCATAGTTTTTGCCATTTTAAAAATAGTTTTTTCACTTCCAATTTTTATACCGTCTTCCCTACCAACTTCGATACCCTTTTGCATCGCATCATCTTTTTCTTTTCTCAATTCTTCAGGGAATGTCTCCCTCATTACTTCCAAAGCATTTATAGATATCATTTTTTCCAACTCTCCTATCAATTCATCATCCTCAGATACAAACTTTTCCATAAAAGCCCTCTGAAATAACTTAATTTCATGTATTTCCTCATCACTAAGCCCTTTAACCTGATTAGTAAATGTTAAAACAAATTCAGGTTCTGGTTAATTTAAATTTCATGCTAAAACCTCTTTATTATAATGGTGCAGCTAATCTCTTTGATTTAAAAAATTATAGAAAAGTTATAAAAATTATAACTTCTCAATTTCCTCGATGCTAAGACCAGTTATTTTAGAAATGAAATCAAAATCGGCTCCAAAATCTTTCATATCTTTTGCCATTTTAAAAATAGTTTTTTCACTTCCAATTTTTATACCTTTTTTCACACCAATTTCCTCACCATCTTCCCTACCAACTTCGATACCCTTTTGCATCGCATCATCTTTTTCTTTTCTCAATTCTTCAGGGAATGTCTCCCTCATAACTTCCAAAGCATTTATAGATATCATTTTTTCCATCTCTCCTCTCAATTCATCATCCTCAGATATAAACTTTTTCATAAAAGCCCTCTGAAATGATTTAATTTCATGTATTTCCTCATCAGTAAGTCCTTTTACCTGATTAGTTAATTCTGCAATTTTAAAAAGCAATTCTGATTTGGTTAATTTGGATTTCATATATAACGCCACAGTAAGATATATAATCTCAATATCAGTGCTGGTTAATACTCTATTATTATCTATGAACTCTTCCATTATTTCAATTTTTTCATCAGCATCGTCTTCAAGAGTGAAAACGATGTTCAGTTTCAATTCCTCATCTTCATTAATCAAAAGCCTTCTTTTTGATTTTTCAGGATCTCCAGTGCACAATATGCATTGCAAAACATATTTTTTAGAATCAATCCTCAAATATATTTTATAGGCGCCATAATAGCCTAAATTGAAAATTTCCAATACAGAACTATGAAACTCCAAATCTAAAACTTCATTATCAGATATTTCAGCCACATAATCCAAAAATATTCGATAATCATTACTAATCTCTATTTTGGTATTGCATGGTTCTATCCTGTCGTATTGCACCATCAGGTATTTCAGCATAGGCACAGGGAACTTGTCAACTAGCCTTTTGAAGCTATAATCCTCAAACTGTTTAGCCATAGAAAACCTCCTAATTTTATTTATTAAATTGGATAATTCTTATATTAAATTTTATAGTTTATAAATTCTTGGTTTTTGATTTAAATAAATTATATTCATTAAATAAAAATTATACGGCTTTAAACAATTTATCCAAGTGATGAAAATTTACCTCACAGACAAAAATTGTCCCCACTTATAAGGTGCAAATCAAAGATTTATATTGTTTAAAACATAACTTAAATTATGGATAGGCAAAATAAAATCATTAAAACTAGTATAATCGGAATTATTGTAAACTTGATACTGGTTGCCTTTAAAGCCACTATTGGGATTTTAGTAAATTCCATAGCCATTACTTTGGATGCTGTGAACAACCTTACCGATGCACTGTCATCCATCATTACCATAATCGGGACAAAGCTTGCGGGAAAAGCTCCCGACAAGAACCATCCCTACGGATATGGAAGAATCGAATATTTCTCATCAGTGATAATTGCTGTGATTGTATTGTGGGCAGGAATAACCGCACTTCAGGAATCCTGGCCCAAAATATTCAATCCGGACGTTACATCATATACTACAGTTTCACTGGTCATAATTGCAGTGGCCGTTGTGGTAAAATTCGCATTGGGACGTTATGTGAAAGGTGTTGGTGAAAACATTAATTCACAGGCGCTCGTTGCATCAGGAAGCGATGCGTTTTTCGATGCAATCCTTTCACTTTCAACTTTAATAGCAGCTATCATTTCAATATTTTACAATATAAGCCTGGAAGGAATTCTGGGAGTCATAATATCCTTTGTGATTATCAAGGCAAGTATCGACATGCTTAAGGAGACTCTCGACAGCATGATTGGAGCAAGGGTTGACTCTGAGCTGTCACAAAAAATCAAAAAGTCAATTGAAGAGGTTGACGGTGTTTATGGAGCATATGACCTGAGCCTGCACAATTACGGGCCTGAAGACATGCAGGGGTCTGTCCATATTGAGGTGGACGATGACCTGAGGGCAAGCGACATTCACACGCTGACACGTGAAATAACATTCAAGATATATAAGGAGTTCTCAATCGCCTTAACCATCGGAATATATGCGAGAAACGATAAGTTTGACTATATCAGAAAAGATTTGGATGAAATTGTCGCAGAGTATGAGGAAATCCTGCAGATTCACGGATTCTATGTCTATGAAGAGCCTAAACTTGTGAGCTTTGACATTATTGTCGACTTTGATGCGGACAGAAACAGAATTAAAAACGAGGTCTGCAACAGAATCAAGGACATACATCCGGAATTCAACTATATTATAATCGATGATTATGACGTGAGTGATTAACTTAATTAGGTGAAAAAACAAAATAACTTCTAGAGGTGAAATTAATGGATAATAAGAATTATATTTTAGGTGCAATAATCGTGCTTGTAGTTCTTCTTATTGCTGTTGGAGCATACATTATCATCAACGACAGCGGATCTGCTCCTGAATTGAACATTACGGCAAACAACACTACAGCCAATGTAACCAACACAACTACTGCACTCAACAATACAACAAACGTTACACCTGCACAAAATAACACCACCTACAAGGTATACAATCCTCAAAGCGATTCATACGTAACCGTTATCGGTGAAAAATATGATGATGAGGTAAACAGATGGTATACCTATGATAAAGACGGTGTAAGATATTATAATACCAGAATATGAATTTAATTCATATTCAACTTCTTTTTTTTAGATTAACGCATCACAAATCAGTTTCACAATAATCATGTCAATCGGACTGCTGTCACAGTGGGCTGCGGTTTTAAAAACTTCACTCAAGTCCTTTCTTTGGGCGAATGATATTTCTGAGTCAATTATTATTCCAAAGTCATAGGAATCAAATCCAAAATTCAAATCAGGATTTTTGGGCATTTTCAAAAGTACCTTGGATGATTTGGATACAAATGAAATCAAATCACTTTCCCCGTTTTGCGGATTTTCGATTTCATAGCAGGCATCATAATGTGAAAATATCCTCTCCGTAAGATATACCAATGCGAAATATCTGGAGCCGTCATCCATAATGGCTGACGACAATGCATTTGGGCTGAGAGTGGCCGGATTCATATACAGAACCTCATCAACTTTTCTGTTGATGTCATCTTTTTTCAGATTGAATTTCATGTTATCTAGTTGCATTTGAATGCTTTTCCAATAGCCCTGTCCTTTCTCAGCAGATCATCCTGCTTTTGGGAGTTTCTATGCTTTTGTGACTTGGATTCATTCGGCGACATGACCGTCGAAACATTGATGTGGGTATTGCAGTCATATACAACAATCTTAATCTCATCATAGCATTTGCTTTCAGGCGCATCGTAGAAAAGCTCATAGCTATTCTTTTTGTTTCCGTTAAGACAGTCCAGAGGCTCCATATTGAGAAGAGCATGCTCCACATAATCTATTGAAATCCTGTTCTGCTTCAGACGGAAGTTGAAATGACAGCTGTTGAAATTCAGCCTGTCCCTTGAAATGCTGCCCAGCAAAAGTTCATCTATACAGTTCATTAGTATCTCCTCCAAAATTAAATAACAAGTTAAACACAAGTTATAAATATATTTGTTTCAGATAGTATATATAGTTTGTGTATAAATTATGTTTAATTGTTTACAATAGAAATAAATGTTTAATAATAGATAATCAGTATATTGAAAATAATTAATTAAACTAGCCTAAATTAAAAAACAAGCAATATCATCAGTTTTACCAATTTTCAAAAGATATGTTTCAAGTGTAAAATACCTCATGAAAAAAGCTTTTTTAATAGATTATACATATTAATTAATAGAAGATATTGGAGAAAATTCACATGAAAATACTGATAATAGGTTCTGGATCTGTAGGAATTGGACTTGGCACATCACTGTTGTCACAAAATGCGGACGTATCTTTTCTTGCAAGCAAAAACACGGCTTGCGAAATGAAATCAAAGGGAATCAAAAGAGTGGGACTGTTCACCCATTACTCATTCACCCCTGAAGAATTCAAAGTCTATGAAAGCTACAGTGAAATTCCCGACAGTGAATTTGACTTCATACTCGTTGCAAGCAAAACAACGGCCAATGAAAACATAGCAGAAATGCTTGACAGCTACAGAAACATTTTAAAGGATGACTTCACCATACTGATATGCCAGAACGGATTTGGAAACGATGAAGCATACCTCAGATACTTCAGGACAGATGAAGTGTACTGCGCACGCATAATTACAGGATTTACAAGGCCTGAAAGAAACATGAGCGAAGTGACAGTATATACAGAACCTATACTGCTTGGATCACTTCAAAACGAGGACATAAGCCACCTGCAGGTTATAGCAGACATGATTACTGCATCAGGAATCAGCTGCGAACTGACAGAGGAACTTGACAAATACCTGTGGGCGAAGATGCTTTACAACTGCACATTAAATCCGTTGGGGGCCATACTTGATGTAACCTACGGAAAGCTTACCGAAAACGAGTATTCAACTGAACTTATGAACAGAATCATCGATGAGATATTCAATGTAATCAACGCTTCCCCGTACACGACACTCTGGGTGAGTGCAGATGACTACAGAAAGGTTTTCTACAAAAAGCTGGTTCCCGATACCTACAACCATTACTCATCAACACATCAGGACATTAAAAGAGAAATAAAAACTGAAATAGACACTCTGAACGGAAAGGTAATAGAGCTTGGAGAAAAATATGGTGTTGATGTCAGCACCAACAGAATAATATATAACCTAATCAAGGCCATTGAAAGTGAATTCAGCGATTGAGCCTCTCGAGAAGTTCAATTATCCTGCTGTTTTGACGGATGAGTTCCCTGTTCTGCATTATCAAAACATCAAGCTTCTTATCCGTTGAGGACAGCTCGATTGGAGGATCACCGTTTCTTGGCTTGGATGACTTGAAACGTGATGAATGCCTTTCCATAGGATTGCTTGAGCCGAATCCTTCAGGAACCAGGCGAACTCCACATTCAACGCAAAACACATTACCGTCTTCATAAATTCTATGACAATTCGGACAAATCATTTTTATCACCAGTGCGTAATCAGATACCATTTAATCAGCTGGTCGTTTCCGTTATCGGAATGCTGGCCGGTCATCTCAGAGTAATATGAATTATCCCCGGACAGTGAATCAAGATACTGCCTGTTTTGATATTCGCTGAAGGCCTCATCGAGAAGTCCGTAAAAGGCATCATCTGATATGTTTGATGGCAGGGCGCTTTCCACAATATGGGAAATTCCCGAATTCACATCATTTCCCTGATAGCAGATGCAGTAAACTGATTTTTCAACAGGGAAATAGAGATAGGAAACATTCTTATCAATATATTTGTTGTATACACAAAGATGCATGCATGGACGTCCGTCTATGGACATCTCCTGGCTGGAATCGCTGATTTTATAGTTTCCGCCATAATTGCTGATTATATAGTCGTCGACACATAATATTGCAAATGTCCTCAAATCCTTGAAGACATACTTATTGTCTTTCAAATCTCCTGATGAGTACTCCTCGGGAATTTCAAAGTCGGCTCCATTGACCGTTACTTTGGAGAATTCCTCTGCATAGGCACAACCCACCAGCATAAATATTAGCATCACTAGGGCAATTTTCTTCATTAATACATATTATATGAATAAGTTGTATATAAAATTACACCTGACGGCATGAAAAATGGCCGAAAATCCTAAACACTTAAATACTTTGAAGTAGTAAAATAGTATTGTTCATATTTTACATACTTTTTTTTATAATATGAACAATGGTGATGGTTAATGATAAGCATTCGTTTGTATTCCTTTAGTGGTGTTTAGGAAGAGAATGCTTATTTGTTTAAAAAATACTTATTTTAATTATTTATTTCTTAAGGTGATAACTATGGAAGATAATTTAAAAGAATTAACAGAACAGTACATTGAACTTGAAGACAACGTAGCATCAGAAGAGGAATTGAATGAATTGGCTCATGAAATTGACCATGTAGTTTACCACAGCGAATTGATCATACTCCTGAACAAAGTGGAAGAGGAAACCGAAATCGTTGCACTGCTCATCGGCGAAGAGGAAGATGACGAAAGCTATTTCCTGCCTGTTTACACCAGCGAAGAGGAAGCTAACAATGCTGTTGAATTCTTCTCACAACAGGAAGGAAGCGGAGAATTCGAATTCGACAAGGCAACCGGAGCTGACATTGTCGCATCATACTCAGAAGATGAAGATTTCCTGGGCCTTGCAATCAATGCGCCTGACAACGGATTTATAGTGTTTGCTGAAACCGTACATGACTGCTGTGACGACTAGTATGCAACTTAAAGATTACGAATATTACAAAAAGACCGGTGAAGGCGGCTGCAAAAGCCAGATGAAAGATTTCATTGATTTGTACGCAACAATCCTTAAAAGAGTAAAGAAGGAATCTGCTTCAGAGCTCGACGGCGTTAAAATCAATATCAAAAGAAGCTATCCCGGTGAAGTCTATCTTGCGCCGGTCGATGAAAATGACTTTCCCGTAAAATTCACGCTGACCGAAAAATCCAAAGAATATGTCATTCCGGTTTTTACGGACGTATGCCAATATGATGAGGGATGTGAAAAAATATCCAAACTATTCCTTGAAACATTATCCCCAAAAATATTTTCTTCTGACGACATCAGGCAACTGGGAGATGATGACGAATACTTCAGAGGAATAGTAATCAATCCGCATTCCCAGAACTTCAGAATGGATACGGAGGGAAACATATGAAGTTCATATGCCCAACTTTAGGTGAAGACCATGAAAGGGATTTTCTTGTGATGGGAAAGCTTGACGATTTCAAAATAATAGTATTTTCGGATATGGACAACTACAATGAAGGTTTCGAATATTTGGAAATAGCTGATTATGAACCATGTGAAGTTTCCCTTGATCTTTTCAGGGAACTTTCTAAAAATGATGATGAGTTTTCAGGACTTATCCTGAATATTCACAGTGAAAACAGAATAATTACAAAGGAAGAGATTTTGAAGCTATAGCTCTTCATCTTCTTCTTCATCTTTGTCTTCTTTTAAATATTTGTATCTGTATGCCATTTTAAATCCAGATACTGCTTCTCTTTTTGGTCTGCGTTTAGTATAAACCCTTTCATTATTGACATAGTCGCTTTGAAAATGTTTTTTAACGCTTTTATTTTCACGAAAATAAGTATTTCTCTGTCTTTCATGAGGGGCATTATACATTCTTTTTCTAAGCAAACGTCTTCGACCGGTAACTAACCTTATCACTAAAATCACTTTCTGTTTCTGGAAGCGGACTTGTCCAGTGTAGTTTGAATTTCATCAATTCTTTCAACTACAACTTTAATAGCTTGTTCTCCTTGACGGGTTGGATTAATACCTTGTTCTACAAGTAATGCATCTCTGATATCCCTTAATCTGTCAATTGAATCGATTTTCATTATTGTTGAGTAAAACATTAAATTCCTCCAATATCTATATTAAAATAAGTTTATCAAATCATATAAAGTTTTTTAAATAGGAGCTAGATAACTATAATTATGTACAAATCTCAGCAGATTATCTATCTTGCAGGCGGTTGTTTCTGGGGTGTTGAAGCATACATTTCAAGACTCAGGGGAGTCAATATGACTGAAGTGGGATATGCCAACGGAAAAACACATGACCCGACCTATGAAAGCGTCTGCAGCGGAAAGACAGGACACACTGAATGCGTGAAAGTCACATATAACCCCGAAATCATATCTCTTGAAGAGATTATGGAAGAGTATTTCAAAATCATTGATCCATTTGCCGTCAACCGCCAGGGCCCCGATATCGGAACCCAGTACCGAACAGGCATTTACTGGAACGACCCTTCCCAAAGAAGCCCTGTAATCAAATTTATAAATGCAAAGCAAAGGCAGCTCGGCAAAAAAATAGCTGTCGAGGCCCATGAGATATACGGATTCTACCACGCCGAGGACTATCATCAGAAATACCTTGAAAAAAATCCGCAGGGTTACTGTCATGTTGATTTAAATCAAATAGACGATGAAGAATTCGACCACTTAAGCCGACAAGAGTATGAAATAACACAGCTTGCTATGACAGAAGCACCATTCAGTGGAAAATATGATGAGTTTTTTGAAGATGGTATATATGTGGATGTGGTAGATGGCGAAGTTCTCTTCACTTCCCTGGACAAATATGATTCAGGATGCGGATGGCCTGCATTCACCAGGCCTGTTAATAGTGAAGCTATAATCAAACACAGGGATTTCTCACACGGAATGGTGAGAACCGAAGTGAGAAGCAGAAAGGCAAATTCACATTTGGGCCACGAATTCAATGACGGACCCGACGGAATGAAAAGATACTGCATCAATTCAGCCGCATTGAGATTCATAGCTAAAAAAGATTTGAAAAAAGAAGGTTATGGAGAGTATATTAATCTTTTTGATTAATACCTCAAATCATAACCATTCCACTCGAGAATAACATTAAACATGTTTTTCACAACATCCGGAACATTAATCTCTTCTATCTCATAATCCACCACCATTTTACGATTAAGATATTCCTGAGCGAAACTACGGTTAATAAAATCTATATCTGAGAAATCCATTATAACCTTTTGAGAATTACCTTCTAATTTTTTAAACAAATGCTCAGCATCTAATCTTACAATCAAATCCTTCCCAATTTCATTTTTCAGATCAATTATCATAGTTAACTCCTCCCATCTTTTCAACATCATATCTTTTTTTAATAATTTCATATAAACTATTAAAATTATAATTTAAATCAAATCTTAATCCGATTATTGTTCCGTCAATTGCTTTATTTGAAATATCTATTTTATAGAGTTTATCTTTTTTGGAACATATAATCCCCTTGCCTGAAGCCACCAGAATGCTATTGCAGCCGCCCTGAGTCATCAAGGAAAAACAATTATTCAATCCACAACCCCTTTCATAATATCCGAATTCATTTTTTGTTGAGATACCTCCAATCGCATTTAAAATTGCATTCCAATCCTTTTTGAAAATGAAATCATGTGATTCCAATGAATAGGGAATAGTAATCCCATCATCAAAGATAATCACATCAAAATGGTCTTTTTTACAATATGCTATAACATATGCATTTTTTGAATGCGCATGATCGAAAATATTATCGATTAGTTCACTGATTATGAATTTAAATACATTTTCATTTGAAAAATCACATAATTCCAGAAATTCATCAAGATAATTTTCTTTCCCGTTTATAATATCAAACAATAGGATATTATTAAAAGAGGTTAACTTCTCATTAATCATTTTTTCATCGAAATCCGTTTTAAATAATAACATTGGCAAACTAAACGGATAAACCTTTAATTTATCCTCCAATACTTCCAATGAATTCAAACACAAGCAAATCATAAACTCGTCTAAAAGTTCTAATATCATTATTATCACCAAAATATTTTTTAAATTAATATTTAACATCATTTAATAAATACTTTGTTGAAACAAGTCATTAAAATTGTTTTAATGATAAATAATGCTTTTAGTGATGAAAATTGTTGCGGGTGATGAAAATTGTCCTGAGTCATAAATATTGCTTTTAGATATAACTAAATATCATTAAGTCTAAAGTATTAACAATGAAGATTGAAGATATAAAACACCCCGAATTGAAGCAACTGATTAATATGAGCTATCTCCACAGTGAAAACAACAACCCGGAACTTATTGAAAAAACTGATGATGAAATTAAGGATTACATTAGTGAAAACGAGTTTATCATATCAACTGAAAATAATGAAGTTCTCACGATACCTCATGGAAATGACGGAAACTACATCATCCCAATATTCACCGATCTGGTCGAATACGAACGTGGTATGGAATATTACCGTTTAAACGAGATGGATGAAAACAAGGATTATATCATTGAAAAAATAGAAAAAATAGATAATCCTAAATTTGTAGGATATCTAATTAACATAGCCAGTGTCAGCTACATTACTCTTCTTTAAGAAATTCATCTTTGATTTTGCCGACGATTTCTTCGAATCTTTTTGAAACTTCACCGTCCGGATCGATTGTTGATACAACACCATCCTGATTAGGTGAGTCACTTACTTTTTCTGTCAACGGCAAATCGCCAAGATATTTGATTTCCATTTCTTCAGAAAATGATTCGCCGTCACCTTTACCGAAGATATCTAATTTTTCACCGCAGTGAGGACAGATGTAATAAGCCATGTTTTCAATGAGGCCTATGTTTTCAATATTCATCATATTGACCATCTTTACACATTTCAAGACATCTTCCTGCGATACGACATTAGGCGTGGTGACCATGATTACCGCATCGGTATTTGGAATGGTCTGTAAAACAGTCAACGGTTCATCACCTGTTCCAGGCGGGTTGTCTATGATTAAAACATCAAGCGGACCCCATTCCACTTCTGCAATGAGCTGTTTGATGGAACCTGATTTTTGAGGTCCTCTCCAGATGATTGGAGTGTCTATACTGTCCAGCATGAATGCCATTGACATTACTTTAAGACCGCTTGGAGCTTCAACAGGCACCATATTGCGGTTTTCATTGATATATAGGTCTTCACCTTCCAAACCCAACATTTTAGGAATGTTAGGTCCGTGAATATCCGCATCCAATATACCTGTTGAGAAACCTAACTTCTGGAAAGTTTCTGCGAGGTTGGCTGCAACGGTGGATTTTCCGACTCCTCCTTTTCCGCTCATAACGGATATTTTATATTTGATTTGGCCTAAGTTTCTTGATAATTTTATTTCCTGTTCAATCATCTGCCTTTGCTGTTCAGGAGTCATCTGACCCCCATGACCATGATGACCATGACCGTGATGTGGATTTTCTGCCATTTTTTCTCCCCCATTTAATTGAATTTTTTACTTACTTCTTCAACAGCTAGAATTAATGGATCTGTAACCATGGATACAGGCGGCGCATAAGCAAATTCCATATTGCTTAAATCAAAGCAGGTTAAACCTTCAGTAATAGCTAATGTCATTGTATCAATTCTTTCAGCTACCCTTTCTTCAGCTATGATTTGACAGCCTATAATGGTTCCGTTTCCATCACAAATAACTTTAATATCCATAGGTTTTGCATTCGGATAGTAGCGTGCTCTTGTAAGCGCTTCGACTTTCTGCACTACAGGCCTGATTCTGTTCTGCTGAGCAAAACTGGTGGTATAGCCCACTGCACCAAATTCCAATTTTCCGACTTTGGAAACCATTGAATTTAAGACAGGATTGAATTTGGATTTCTTATCACAGATTGTACGGGCCAGTGTTTTTGATTCACGAACTGCGGTGGTACCTAACTGGGAAATGGTATTGAATCCTAAAATCAAGTCTTTTGATTCAACACAGTCTCCGACAGCATATACATCTTCCACTGAAGTTTCCATTCTGTCGTTTACAAGAATAGCCCATCTTCCGACTTCACAACCGGCCATTCTGGCCAAATCGAGTTCTGCCCTTACACCGGTAGCTAAAATAACCATGTCCGCATCGATAAGCTCCTCATCACCGAAGCATGCCTTTTCAACTTTTTTCTCACCAATCAATTTGGTAATCGGTTTGCCCAATACGACATTGATGCCTTCATTTTCAAGATATTTAACCAGAATATCGGACATGTCCTTATCAAGAGACCTCGGTACGATTTGAGGCATCATTTCACTTAATGTAACATTCAAACCCTGTTTCATCAAAGCGAATGCAATTTCAATACCTATCAAACCTGCACCGGTTACGATTGCACTTTTGGCATCCTTCATTGCTTCCTGGACTTTAATACCGTCATCGATATTTCTGATTTGATAAACACCATCCAAATCTACACCATCCATTGGAGGAACGAATGGGTTTCCGCCAGTGGCCAAAACCAGTTTGTCATATTTGATGGTTTTTGATTTGGATCCTGACTCATAAGTTACAGTCTTTTTGTCGCTGTCAACTGCTGTAACTTCAACTTCAGTTATTACGTCAATATCCTTTTTCTTATAGTCTTCAGGTGTTCTCATTACAATATCATCAAAGGATTTGATTGTTCCGGATAAAACATAAGGAATAGCACAAGGTGAGTATGCAACCTTATCATCCCTTGTTAGAACAACAATCTCACAATCTTTGTCAATTTTACGAATGTTAGAAGCTGTGGAGATTCCTCCAGCTCCTCCGCCGACAATTACTACTTTCATTTTAACAAAACCTACATAACATAATTATTTAACAATATTTAATATATTAATAAATAATATAAATAATTAAGGTATTCTTATGAAAAAAATAGATTTTGACCTGAAAAACAATCCTTTTTACGGCTTCCAAACCTCAAGATACACGATGTCAGCAAGAATTAACGTGGAAAAGCTGTGGAAATTCTCAAAAGAAAATGACTATTCATTCTTTATATTAAGCTTAGGATGTCTTATTAATGCAGTAAACAGCGTTGAAAATTTGAAAAGAAGAATAATTGACGATGAAGCTGTTGAATTCGATTATCTTGAAGGTACAACACCAATAATGAACGAAGATCTGGATGTTTACATGGAAATGCGAGTCAGAACACCACAGGAATTTGACGACATTTTCCAATGGCATGATTATGTTAGGCAATTATCTGATGACATATTATCCGGAAAAAAGGATGGCTTTACCCTTGACATGATGAAAAGGGATGGTGAAAACATTGCTAACTTCTCATGCATTCCATGGGTTGACTTTGACATGATTACATCATGCGAAACAAACGGTCGTCAGATACAGCCGCTGATAACCTGGGGAAAGGTCAGCGAAAACCATGAGATGAGCGTGTCAATTACCGTGAACCATATCTTCGTCATGGGACGTGATTTGGCATACTTTTTTGAGAATGCCCAAAAGGAATTCGATTCTTTCTAAATGCGGAAAACCAAATCCCTGCCGTTGAGGAAAAATACGTTCAATTATTCAAAATTAACGAAAATACATAATTTTCCACTTAATCATAGCTGATTGTAGTTCCGCAGCTGCATGAATGATCGCCTAAAGACACATAGCTTCCGCAGTTTGGACATATCGGCATCTAATCATCCGCAACAGACTCGATGTCAGTAGCTTCAAGCTTTATGATGACAGGCCTTAGCCCATCGTTGCAGCTGACAATAGCTACGCCGGGAGTTTTAATCCAATCTGAATAATACCATAGCTCATCAACGCCGTGAGCCAGAGCAAAAACGTACTGATAGATTGCTTTCCATGCCTCATCGCAGAAGTTTTCCGGTTTTGCATAATCGGCATAGAAGACCTGACCTTCACTCATGAGCGGACAGGTTGAAAGGCCTTCAATTCCATATTCCTTAGCCAAATCCTCCTGCAGAGTCGTTTTTAATATTGTTATTTTGACTTTTTTCATGATATTATATTTGTCTGTGTGATTTAAAAAAGTAAAGTATTATATATTTAAAAGAATTATAAAAGTTAACCATGAAAAGAGCAACTACAATTCTTTTGATAATACTTGTAATAATTGTTGGATTTGCAGTTTCAACAATTGCAAGTCCCGTTCTTGTGATTGCAGACGATGTTGAGGAAGGCGGTGGCGGAGGTATTGATATGGCCGCTAAATTTTCAATAACGGGCTTTGAATGGATTTATCCCGGAAGCTCATTTAATGAACAGGGCCAGACACTGCACAACATACATCAGGACAGTCCGGATGACCCTTACGGAGCCGCACGTGACATCATGACATACACATACGACTTTACGCCGCATCTAATCATAGGTATTAATAATGATGCAGCTAATGCAATATTCGGTGAAGGTATTGTTGATGATATCCGTGCAAACGATGCATACAACGGATATGCAGGAAGCAGCAATGTTCCGGGAACCATGTCCAGAGGAGATGCTGTAAGCACTGCAATGGCACAAAACGGCATGAACGTATTTCAAATTCCTATACAAGCTTTAATGGGAAATATTGCTTTCCATTTTGTATAATTTCCCATTCTTATTTTTTTAATATGATATCTGTATTTATTTTAATTAAAAAATTAAATATATATTAATAAATCAAAAAAAGTATTTATTTTATCAATTAATGTCTATTGCAGAGAAATAAATCTCCACAATTCCAACTAGACATTAAAAAATTCTTTTTGCATCTTAATAGAGGCTTACTAAAAAGTAATTCTCTGTATCAATATATTATTACCAACATATATAAATTTAACTAAAAAGATAATTGAATAGTAGCTATCTCAGGAAAAGACCTCACAAAATCAATTTTTGTTAAATTCATTCATAAATTTGTTTATATTCAA
Source organism: Methanobrevibacter sp. (assembly GCF_045603845.1). Lineage (GTDB taxonomy): Archaea > Methanobacteriota > Methanobacteria > Methanobacteriales > Methanobacteriaceae > Methanocatella. The sequence goes on along the minus strand of NZ_JAZUMY010000083.1, from coordinate 21,863 downwards.
TTATCTTATATTAGGTGAGAATTTTAACTATTATCATTTACATCTTATCAAGAACATTATTGTCAGAATATTGAAAAAATATGTTCCTATAATGAAGATAATTAGCTCCATTATTCTCACCTCCACTTAAGATGCTTGGAAAGTCTATCAAAATCTCCGAGTTGGAAAACGAGCTGATAAAAGAATAAATATCAATTAAAAATAATTTCATATTTATTCACCTCCTTCCAAAAAGAATTTTATTGTGAGGTCCTTCTAAAAATATATTATAAATCTTATTTAAAGCTTGTTGAAGCCACAGAACAAAATTGTAATGAAAAAAACATCAAATATATAGTTTACTGGTTAAAATAAATAGTAATATTAATATAATTTAATTTCATTTAAAATCTTTTGAAGAAATTTAACTTTTAAAACAAAATCCCTTTTATTAGTTTTAACACCATTAATCAAAATCTCCTCATTCAAACGTTTGGCGGCTAAAAACTTGGTATCTCCTGCCCTCAGGTTATGAGATTGGCCATTTTCAATTTTATCTATGATGAAATCATAATCCTTTTTCAAGACATCCCTGTCCAATGTTAAATCAAAAAGCTCAAGATCCGTGATTGTTCCATTGAAATGCCAGAATATAAAAAGTTTATCAAAATTAAAGAGTTCATCAAATGATATGGGATTTGAAAAGTCAATACTTGCTAATTTAAAGGAAGCCGAAGGATATCTTCTGCGGCAGTTCTTATATTTGTATTCGAGGATGACCGCCTTAATGTCAATGCTTTTCAATACATCGATGATGTCTTTGTCAATTTCAGAGACGTTTTTACCGATTAAAGATTCAAGCTCATCCATTTTAATCAAAAAAATAAAAAAGAGTGGAATTAATCGAAGTTAATTCCTGTTATTCTTAATCCGCCATAGTGGGATTTGTATTTTATATTCAATCCGATAAGCAATGGTGTGATTTTTTCAATGATACGTGCCTTTTCAAGGATACCGCAGTCAATGGTTTTGATTCCAGGAATCTTATTGATGAGTTCTGCAGCGGTTGCTTTTGCATCACTGTCATCACCTGCAATCAGACAGTCACAGTCGATTTCTTCAGGAATGTTTGAAAGGTGTGAGTTTGAAATGTTACAGAACGCACAGATTACCTTTGCACCGGTTCCTTCAAGAATGGAAGCAGTCCTTTCAGCAGCTGATCCTTCCATCAGGTCAATGAATCTGAACGGTTTTCCACCAATAGCTGTTTCCAATGGTACTGTTGCATCCATTACGATTTTATCCTTACAGAATTCCTTGATTCCTTCGACAGTTGGTTTTTGAGCAGCCAATGGCACTGTGATGATTAAAATATCACCTTCTTTTGCAGCGTCTTCGTTTGCCATTCCTCTCATGTTTGATAAATCATAGTCTGCCAAGTCTTTTTTTGCTTGTTCAACAACGTCCAAAGCCTTTTCTTCTTTTCTGGAACCTATGATAACATCAACACCTTCAATAGCTAATCTTTCTCCTATTCCAAGACCTTGAGGTCCGGTTCCACCAATTATACTAACTATCATTTTATCACCTATTTTATTATATATAATTTCTATTTAAAATAATTTTTTAATGGAAAATCTGATATATTATTGAAAAATTTTTAATTATATTATACAATTAATGAATATTGTATAAAAAAATCAATAATAATGGAATAAATTTATTTTTTGTCGAAAAAAAGACCCCCAACAAAAATCATATATTCCGGTAAATGGTTATCCTCAGCATAAAGAATCTTTAAACCAAAAATATCTTCAACACATTGATCAACATTGCCGCCTAAAGATTCTATGGAATATCTCATTTTAAATGGCATTTTACAAGGCATTCCAAATTCACGAGTACATTTCATGCATAAATTACATTTGCCCAAGAACAGTCCTAATGAATCTTCATCTTCCAATACATAAATCTCATTCATTAAGCGAATTTTCATACGTTCCACTTTTTTTAAAACAAATTCCAATTCTTTATCTGGAAAAACAGTATTTAACTCTTCATCGTCAAATTCAAGTTTAAAAGCGATGATTTTTAACTTATTGTAAGAGTTCCAAACATCATTTACATCAAAATCAAATGGAGGGCAACTCCAGTTCTTTTCATAATTCTCACAATCTCTACAAAGCCCATGAAATCTTTCAACATCCACATATCTTTCAACAAACTCTTCAACATCAACATCAGCCATGAGTTTAGTAATTCCCTTCATATATAAATATCTTAAAAAAAAAGTTAATAAATATTTCTAATTTAAAAAAAAGAATTAAATCAATCCAATTAAAAAAAAATAAAGAAAAAAAGTTGATTTTTCCATCATAATTTTATTTTTACTGTGTTTCCAACTAATATTTGATTATATGTCGAAGTAATAATGTATTCACCAGGTATTAGATTAATATTTAACCTTGCAACACCATTATCATCTGTCAAACGATTGTAGAATACACCATTGATGTTAAAAGTCACGTTCTGAGCAGGATAAACATTTCCCTGTCCATCCAATAATGTGGCCTTAAACTGCGTTCCGTCACGATATGACATTGAAATGTCGCTTGCATTCAATGTCGGAAGAACGGTGATTTCATTGGAAACAACATTTCCGCCATACATGGCAGTTATGACATATTTTCCGGGATTCAGATTGATATTAAGTTTGGCAAATCCGCTTTCGTTAGTTTTTCTTTCATACATCACACCGTTGATATTGAATGTCACGGTTTCGCCGGCGCCTACAGGATTTCCGTCATCGCCGATTAATTGTACAACATACTGGGAATCGTTTCTGAAGTATTTAACCAAATCGTTATTTTTAGCAATCTTTGGAAGTATCGTGATATTGTTGGAGCATTCCTCACCGGTAACCGGATTGGTTGCGGTAATGATATACCTTCCCTGATTCAGATTCAGATTCAGACGGGCAGTTCCGTTTTCTGAAACCTTGCGGGTGTACATCACGCCGTTGATATTGAATTTAATTTCACTTCCGCCTTCAAGATATTTGCCGTCAAAGCCCCTGAATGTTGCAGCGTATTGGGTCTTGTTTCTGAATATCTTTACCACATCACTTCCGTTTACTGTCGGAAGGACGTTTACTGTAGCTGTTGTGTTGCAGCTCAAGTAATGCTCAAGCTGGGAGTTATAAACAACTTCAACACCATATTTTCCTGAATTGAGGTTAATGGCTATGGAAGACCTTCCGTTTGCATCTGTGGTCCTGTTGTAACTTACATTGTTGAGACTGATCATTACGGACTGGTTGACTAACGGATTTCCGCCAATGTCCTTTAGAAATACGACAAACCTTGTTCCATTATGGTAATACATCTCAACATCTTCTGCAATGAGCTGTGTTTTGACATCATCTGCAATGGTGAAATTCTGAACCTCGTCGTCCAAAGTGACTTTAAGATTTGACAAAGCAAAAACATATTCCCTGTTCAATTCAACCTCTTCAACGCTTGAGTTGACTTCAGCAGTTCCGAAAAGATTAGGAATTTCTGATGCAACGTCTGTTGTGTTTACCCAATAAAGGGCAGTTTTTAGATTATTGTTGTCATTTATTATCCTTAAAACACCGTAAACTGTAGGTTTAGGGCATGTTACCAGATTGTCCCATTCAGGTGTGTTTGAACCCCACCAGTTATTGTTCAAATCAGCCTGTGTCGTCTTTAAAACGCAGGTGTCATCAAGCAGTTTGGAATAAGTGACATTGATTACGCCTTCTTCGATTTCCAAATCGTCACCCATTATTGCCTTGTTTGATTCAAATGTTGATTTGGTGATGTTCAGTGCTGTACTTGCCAGGTTTCCACCGCCGATGAATATGGCTCCCCCATATCCTCCTTCATTAGCCCTGAATGTTGAATTGATGATTTCAAGCTTTGAGGCCCATACGTAAATAGCTCCCCCATAATTGTCATTTCCAAGAGCTGAATTGCGTATAAACGTTGAGTTTATTATTGAAAACCTTTTTCCCTGACCTTTAACCGCACCGCCGTTTCTGGCAGCTGTGTTGTTGATGAAAGTGGAATTTATTATGGTTGCATTTGCCACGTTTGACACCGCACCGCCGTCCCTTCCGAAGGCATCATTTGCCACAAACAATGAATTTACAACGAGCAGATTTCCGCTGTTGTCGATTGCGGCCGCTGAGCGTGCGGAATTGTTTGTAAAAACTGAATTTTCAACATAGAGATTAGCATTGTTCACCACTGCAGCCCCAAAAGAAGTTGAATACGCATTGATGAAAGTCAGATTAATCAAATTTACCTCAGCATTGGAATTATTTACATTGAAAATGATTGATTCATATTTTCCATCCAGTACTGAATCACCCTCACCGATTATCGTGACTGATTTTGTAATATTGATTTTTCCCTGAGCATAAGTTCCGTTCTTTAAAACAATTGTATTTTTCTCATCGCTTACATCGTCCAAGGCTCGGGTGATGTTATAATATGGATGTGAGACGCTTCCGTCCCCGCCGTCATCACCGTCACATGAGACATATATCGTGTCATTGTTTGCAGATACAACAGGCATCACAATGCATATTGATAAAATAAACAATGACAATATCAACAGTTTCTTATTTTTATTCATGATTTTCCTCCAAATACAATATGAAAAAATAGTGTCATTGATAAAAATTTATAAAACTAATGATATTTAAAACTAGTCAAAAAAAAAGAAAAAAGGATTAGGTTTATACATCTGAGTATAATAAACCTAATGCTCTGTTTGAATATAACAGGATAAATGGATAAACGACTAAAGCAGCAATGATAAGTCCTACATAAGGAATAGCTGTAATGAAAGCTCCAATAATTCCAATTATACATGCTATAATCCATAAAACAATTAAAAATGCAATTAATTTTAAAATACCGATTTCTTTAATGTCTGAATATATTTCTCCGACACTGAACGCTTCACCTAATGAATCGTATTTGGCCAGTCTGCATTGAGCAATTGTTTCGAAAAGACCGAATATGATGAATAGAATGATAGCGATAATGGCTGTTATTGCAATTCCAGCAAACAATGAATCCCATACGCTTGATGGAACTGTGCTGAAGATAATACTAATATCAGCGCTGGACCCCATTCTAGCTATTCTTTCACTTGAGAATATTTCAGAAATTGCAGGCATGATGGATATGAATCCTATAATACCGCAAATGATGGTTGGAATAATCATGTAAATAATATTTACAACAAGCACTTTTAAACCATCAACAAAGTTTTTAACCCAGTCAAATGCAGGAATTTCATCATCCAGTTCAATTCCGTTTTTCATTACGCTAAGTGCATAACCCATAAGAAGAATTGAAACTAAAAGAGCGACAATAGCCCATACCATAGAAAATGTTGAGTCAGATACTCCAAACTGAGCGAGTACAAGGACAAGACTTGATATTAAAAAGAGCACTCCAACAATTAACAGTGCTTTATAATCGGATATTGGATATTTTAATGCATCCTTAAAAATTTCGCCAAATTCCATATTTATACACCTTTAATTTAAATTTAATACTCAAAATCGAGTACATTAATATTGTTTAAAATAAGTTGTATATAAATTACATAGGTAATTTTGAGATGCTAATGTCATATTGCATTGAAAAATCGCAATTATTTGAGAAGACATTAGCATATTATGGAATTTTTTCAACAAAGTCAAAACAAAACTTCGTCATATAATAATAGAATTCCTAAAATATTTATAATTAACTAAATAATGGTTAAAAAAAAGTTAAGTTAACTATATTTTGTAAAACTAGCTTGTTTAGAATCGAAAAAATAATAAAAAAAGAGCTATCAGAAAAGATAGCTAATCAAATCTATTCATCTACGCCGAAAGATTTTTTGAGTAAATCTGCGTTAACAAATCCTTCTTTATAGATTTTACCGGTTGTTAAATCATTGATAACAACTTCTGCTGGAGCAAACATTCCTTTATCGATTTTATAGAAGTCAAATTCAGCTTCTTTGAATACATCGAAGAATGGTTTTCCATATCCGTCAGCTGCGGATGATGGTAATTTTGCAGCCACATCAGCAATATCATCGTTTTCATCGGATTCAACGTAGTAGTAAGTTCTTCCACCGAAGAGCACTGCGTCGTTGGTTTTACCCATAGCCTTTAATCCGTCAGGATCAACAGGTGCGATAGGAGCAATACCTGCTGCGTGTTTTACTTTGGTTACGTCAAATTTGATTGCTTCAAGCATTTTGTAGGTACCGTTTTCGACAACTCTTCCTGAAATCTGGATTGAACCGACCAATGAAGAAGTAGGAGCTACAAGCAAGTAAACGTTTTCAACGTCAACGTCACATTCATCAGCGATGTATTGTGCAACATCTTCACCAGGCAATACGTCAGCTTCCAAAGTTAAGATAGCTAAATCAGCATCTTTGTCTTCATAATCGATTTCTTCATAAGTTTCAGCCGGTTTCAATGCGATTGCACGTGCAGGACCGGAACCTAATGCGAAGAAATCTCCTACACTTACAGACCAACCTGCTTTCTGGGATCCTAAAGTTGAAATGGAAGGAGAGTCTGTTTTGATTTTTACAGAAGGAAGTGCGAATTTTTCAGACAGGTCTCCAGGAATTGAAATTCCAACATCTGCGAGTCCTCCGAGACAAACTTTAGTATAAAGTTCACCTGCCTTAAAACTTCCATCTACATTCACACCACAATCTAAAACAGTAGCACCATTTTCTAAAGTTGATACTGCGATGTTTAATGCATCTGCTTTTTCAATCATTACATCTACGGTTTTTTTAGCTTCTAAGTTTACACTTACCATCATTTAACCTCGAATATATAGTAAACTTACAAATAAGTAAGTTATTAATTAGAATTTTAGTTTTATTATTATTTATATTTGCCTAAAATTATCTCTCATGACATCATTGGTGCAAAGGGCACTTCCCCAATACCTGAAAGAAACTAAGGCAAAACAAAAAAATATGTGATTAAGTTATATTCAAACAAATCTAAGCATATTCAAATCAGGATAAAGGCTTATATAAAAATTTTTAAGCCAATAACAAGAATTAATATCATGGACGAAAAAGAGTTATATCGCAAACTGGGGTATATTAAGGTTTCACCGTACCGAACAAACACTCTGAAAAGCATCGGCGATGACATGAAAATGCCCTCAGAAATCGCAAGAGACATCGGCATCAGAACCAGTCAGGTATCAGCGGCACTCGCCGATTTGAAAAAACAGAACCTTGTAGTTTGCGTAAACGAAGAGGTCAGAAAAGGCCGTCTTTACAGATGCACAGACAATGGATTTGAGATTTTAAAGTATCTCTAATACCTGCCATTATGAACCTTTGACTCATCATACCTTAATTTAACATCACCACCAATTGCAGGATAGCCGACACATATTACGGCAAATGGAATGCAATAGTCCGGAATATTCAAATACTCTTTAATTTTCTGACACCTGTCCTCAATCGGATGAAAACCCAACCATACTGCACCCAGACCTTCATAAGTTGCCTGAAGAAGAATGTTTTCACAGCATGCACCCAAATCCTGTTCGATCATGGATTCAAGTTTCGCCTCTTTAAGATTACCCAAAACGACAATGAGTTTTGAAGCTTCAGATGCAGGCTTTGCGAATCTGTGCATTTGAGAAACTGCAATCTTATCTTCATTATCTTCGATTACAATGAACTCCCAGGCCTGCTGATTGCATGCGGAAGGTGCCTGCATTGAGGCTTTGAGAAGATTTTCAATCTGTGTATCACTTACCTCTTCATCGAGAAATTTTCTGATGCTTTGCCTTTCAAAAATCGGATTCATTATATCACATTTACCTATAATTATTTTAATATTTGATGATAAATCACTTAATTTAATTTATGATGTAATTAATTTAATCAGTTTTAAGATGAACTTTCCAAAATATAATCGAGCTCATATATGTTTGCCGTTGATAATCTCTTCAATTTCACGATTTGCATACGGAAAATCATTGACATCAGTCAGAATATGGATCTGATCACCATAGTTAATCTTGAAGTCCTCCTTGGCAATGACATAACTGCCGTTTCTTATGACTGACACCACAATAGAGTTTTTAGGGAAAGGAATGTTTTTAATCTCCACTCCAATGTATTTGCATTCCAGAGGAACGACATACTCCGAAAAGACATGGCGTGAAGGCACCGGAGTGAACTTTTCCTGACGCCTGTTCAATAATCTCTCAAGAAGAGCCTCATAAATCGGTTCATTTCCAAGCAGAGTCGGAACAATATACGCTATCAGACAGACCACAAGCATGGATATGAGAGCTTCCGTTGAACCGCACATCTCAGACAAAAGGACAATTCCTGTAATCGGTGAGCGGACAGTTGCGGTGAAAAATCCGGCCATTGAAATAATGATGAACTTATATATTAATATGCTTTCAAGCCCGCAGATCGGAATGAAAACTGATGCGAAAATGGCACCGATATAAGCACCCAATACCAATATAGGCAGAAATATTCCTCCAGGAGCTCCTGATGAAAATGAAAATATTGAAAACAGTGCCTTGGCAACGAAATAAACAAGAAGCAGAGCCAGTGAAGGCATTGCAACATCAAGCATTCCCATCATATAATGTCCGCCGTCGCTGATTTCAGGCATTACAAGAGCTATTACACCTGACACCACAAAGACTATGATGAATTTAACTTCCAGGCTCAAATTGGGAATTTTAGCCCATAAATCCTCTGCCTTAATCATTCCCACATTATAAAGATAGCCGAGCAGGCCCAAAACCACACCGAGCAAAATCAAAAGCCAGTAGGATGACAGCGGAATATTGGCTATGGGAAAAGACAGCACAGTTGACTGGCCGAAAATCAGCTTTGATATAAAATCGGAAACTATTGCTGATACAAGCGCAACAAACACCAGTGTCTTGTCAAATCCATGGTTAATCTCTTCAAGAATAAAGATAACTCCTGCCAGAGGGGCATTGAATGCAGCTGTAATACCCACTGCAGATCCCACTAGAACCAGCCTTAACTCATCGGTTTTGGATTCCTTGAATATTTTGGAGACTCCCTTACCTGCCATAGCACCGATTTGAACGGAAGGACCTTCAGGACCAAGGGACAGACCTCCCAAAGCAGTGAAGACACCTCCAAGGATTTTGGCAAATAGCGTCTTATACCAGTTGACGTCCATGAATCCCTTAAGCTCCGCATTAACCTGTGGAATTCCGCTTCCCCGGGCATCACTTTCCCACCTCATCAGGTAAGCCGTCAGCAATGCCAGAATTATCAGGAATACAAAAAATAGAATAATATAAAGTATATTGCCATTAATAATGCTTAAATAGCCTCTTAAAATGTCTTCAGAGCCATTTAAAAGGAATCTGTATAAACATACCATCAAACCAGAGAAAACACCGACTAGAATACCCTGTATAGTTAATTTAAAAACATGCCTCGGATTTTCCACAATTGACCTGAATGTTTTTTGCACTTCCTTCATTGATATGATATTGGCTTTTATAAATTAAATAATTTTAGAATATAACAAGAGATTTTTTACACAGTTAATATTTCACCGAAATCCTGATTTTCGAAAAAATAAGTAAAAAAAGAAATGAAAAGAAGATTTAGATATAGCTTTCATCTTTTTTTCTGAAGTGAGCCTGAGGATGGTCACATAGAGGACATACTTCAGGAGCTTCTTTTCCGTAGTGTATGTATCCGCAGTTATTACATTTCCATGCAATTTCCTCATCTTTCTTAAAGACTTTGTCTGCTGCAATTTTTTCAGATAAAGCGTTGTATCTTTCTTCGTGAGCTTTTTCAGTAGCTGCTGCAGCATCGAATAACTCTGCAATGTCATCCAAACCTTCTTCACGTGCAGTTTGTGCAAATTCCTTATACATTACAGTCCATTCTTCATGTTCACCGGCTGCCGCATCTGCAAGGTTATCTGTTGTAGGTGGTACTTTACCGCCGTTCAATAATTTAAACCAGATTTTAGCGTGCTCTTTTTCATTGTCGGATGATTCCTGGAAAATCTCCTTAATTTCAACATAACCGTCTTTTTTAGCCTGGGATGCGTAAAATTCGTATTTTACACGTGCCTGGGATTCGCCTGCAAGTGCAGCTTTTAAATTTTCTTCAGTTTTTGTACCTTTTAAATCTGCCATTATATCATCTCCGATACAAATGTATCTAGAAATACCTTTGTCAATAATAGAATATAATTGTTGTTTTAATCAGGCAGTTTGTATTCACTTTCAAGATTAATTATTTATATGATTCCAATGAAAATAATATTTAATGAATGTAAAGAAACAAAGAATTATTTATCTCGATTATCTCAAAGTGCTGGCTATTTTTTCAATAATTGCAATGCACATCACGTCATTTTTCTCACAGGTCGAAATGCTGAACATCCAATTGCATCTTATTTCACAGATTGGAAGATTTGCAGTTCCGATATTTCTGATGGTATCAGGCGTACTGCTGATAAACAGAGACTATCCTTCATTTAAGGACTTTTTTGTTCCGAAAACCGTTAAAATAACACTGCCATATATCTTCTGGGTAATAGTCATTATATTATTAAGCTTTTATTACAATAACGTTACTTCACTGGATTTCAATGCCTTTTCCATAATGTTCAATTCATTTTTCAGCTTTGGAATCCTATGGTACTTCTGGATGATGATCGGCGTTTATCTGGCCATTCCGATAATTAACGAATATGTCAAAAACAAGGGGCTTGAAGGGATAAGGTATTTCCTGATAATAGCTGTAATTGCATCAGTAATCTATCAGTGCTGTAACATATTCCAAATCGAAACATATCTGGACTTCAGATTCTTTATCGGACCTATATTCTATATCCTGCTTGGTTACTACCTGCACAACAGGGATTTCGGCATTTCTGCAAATAGGATGATTTTGATTTGCGCTGTGATGTTTATAGCCTTGTCTGTAGTCAAAACATCATTAAATGTGATTCCTTCAAACGTTACGATATTCTATGCCCTGAACAATCATTCATTCAATGCTGGAGCCAACGTATTTCTAAACAGCTTTCTGGATGTCGGAATCATAGAGGTGCTCCATGCAAGTTCACTGTTCCTGTTATTGAAATACTTAAGTCTGGAAACACTGACTGGCATTGCATCATATATCAAAAGGATTGTCTTTTCAAAACCGTTATCTCGAATAGGCACTTCAATTTCAAGGTCAACCTGGGGAATATACTGTTCACATGCAATATTTCTAATAATCCTACCAGGATATCTCACAGATGTTCATTTAAGCGGGACAAACACTGCAATTTTGATATTGGCTTTATCTTTAGGCGTGTTAATTATAGGTCATGTCATCACATTAGCCTTAAGCAAAATTCCTTATTTAGATAAGATTTCAGGATACAGCTGATCCTGATTTTTAATCTTTCTTTTCAAGCTTCATTGCAACTTCCCTGAAATATTCATGATTATAATTTTCATTAACCATATCCGAATAGTATTTGAAGCCTAACTTTTCAAGAACCCTCATGGATTGAGCATTTCCAACTTTGTATGTTGCATATATCTGTGAAACATTCAAATCATTAAATGCATGACTGATTAAGACTTCGGATGCCTCAGCCGCATAACCGTTTCCCCAATGCTCCTCGCCAATCCAGTAGCCGAGTTCACAGGCGCCTTCACCCCACCAGTGATTCGTGCCGGGATGAAAGAGAAATCCCACACATCCTATTGGAATATCATCCTTGACAACAGCATAAGTTTCTTTTTTTGAAAATACAGTTTTAATGATGTTTAAGCTATCTTCAATGCTTTCATGAGGTGGCCATCCGGCAATTGGCCCGACATTCGGATTTTTGGCAAAATGATAAAGACATTTTGCATCGCTTTTCCTCCACGGCCTTAAAATCAAATTTTTAGTTTTGAAAATCATTAATTCCATCCCACTTGAGATTATAATATAATATCGCCTGAAAATCCAATCCTGCGTATGTGTACATGCCATCTCCGACAATTACATAATATTCACCGGATGAAGATTGAATAACACCCATTTCATCCTGACCGATACCTGTTTTTCAATAGTCTCAAATTATATCTGAATGATCATATTCGGCAACTTCCCCATGAATTTCATCCATTGTTAATTGATAACTTGCACTGGAAGGGAATACTTTTCATTAGATTAATAACAACACAATTATCTTTTTGTTGTCAACAATATCGCCAAATTAAAAAAAAAAGTGAAAAAAAATAATCAGGATTCATTAATCCAATTATTTTTTAAATCTTCTCACTTGGGAAGATCCGAAAATCAATATTATCAATAACAGAATTAATATTGGGTTTCCTGTTTGATGGTCAGCTAAGCTAACTTCTCCATAAACTTTTACAGGATGTTTGTCTGTTCCGTTGTTGTCTGAATGAGAATCTGTAACTACAATTTCAGTTACGGTTGCATTTGCAAGATATTTGTCATCACCGGAGTAATAAACGACAACACTATGTTCTCCAACAACCAGTCCAGGTATGGAAAATACAACTTTACCGTTAACGACAGGTTCAGTGTATGATTTTCCATCGACAACAATTGTCACATTACCAGTTGCATCTTCAGGCAAGTTTACAACAACTGTTCCATCATTATTGACCTCGATTACATCGCCTGCAGCTGAAATCGGAGGTTTGTATTTGGATACTGTGAAGGATACCGTGTCATTGCTTGATAAGTATTTTTCATCACCGACATAAAGTATTCTTCCTGTGTAGTTGCCTGCAGGAAGGTCTGGAATGGAAATCTTTGCAGTATCATTTTCAATCTCGGCTGAGTATAATATGCCATCAACTTCAAACAGTACCTGGCCTGTTGCATCGCTAGGAACGGTTGCAGTTATTATTTCAGTAGTTCCTACAAGAATGTTATTGGATGCTCCATAGACAAGTGAAGGGACTTTAAGCACTTCAAACTGTCCGGTAGTGAAGTTTTCAACATAGCTATTATCACCGTAATATTTGACGGCAACAGTCTTGTTTCCGTATGTGAGACCTTCAACTTCGAATACTGCCTTACCATCTTTGACTGTTGATGTATATTCCCTTGCATTTATTTCAATGGTTACGTTGCCCGTTGCATCATCTGGAAGAGTGACTGTCACATATTCAGTTTCACCCACATAAATGTCATGTGCTTCAACGCTTATTGGAGTAAAACGTTTAGGAATTTCAACCGTGGAATTGATTGTCTTAGGGAGATACATGTCATCACCTGAATAGGTAACTTCAATGTCATGTCTGCCCGGCGGAGCATTGTCCAATGTTATAATGGCTGATCCGTTTTCAACAATTCCTGTATATGTTTCATTTCCAAGTCTGATTGTTACGTTACCTGTAGCATCACAAGGCACTTTTACGACAACAGTACCGTTATGCTGGTCAAATACCTGCATGTTGCTTTCAACGTTGACAACTCTGAAAGTGGTTGAATTTACTGCAGGCAAGTATTTTGCATCACCATTGTACCTTGCAGTGACAACATATTCTCCTTTAGGAAGGCCGGTTATTACAATTTCGCCTTTTCCGCCGCTGATTGCAACTGAATACATATCTCCTTCTGAATAAGTGGCGGACAATATTCCAGTGTCTAAATTGAAGTTGTACTCTTCACCATCGATGATTAACGTTACATTACCTGTTGCGTCAACCGGAACAGTTACTCTGATTGTTTCAAGCTCTCCGACATAAATGTCATGTGCTTGCGGAATAACAAATGATTTGACCTTATTGACGTTGAACTGTGAGACATCCGTGCTTCCAAGGTATTTGTCATCACCCATGTATGTGAGATTTACATTGTATATTCCGCTAGGAATACGAGGTATTTGTGCTGTTCCAACACCGTTAGTCATGTTTACATAGTATCCCACACCATCAATGTCAATCAGCACTTGGCCAGATGCATCGCCAGGACCGTAAACTGTGATTGTGACATTTTCACCGACTTCCAAGTCCTCAATTGTTGAAGTTAATGTGGAAGGACGTTTGGATACTTTGAACTGACCTGTGGTTGCATTGTGAGTGTAATACTTATCTCCGTTGTAAATGACGGATATAGTCTTATCTCCAGCAGCCAAATCGCCGACAGTGAATGTTGCTTTACCACCGATGATTTCTTCAGTGTATGAAACACCGTTGATTTCAATTGTAATGTTTCCGGTTGCATTTTCAGGAACACTGACTGTAATTACGGCGTTTTTACCGACATAGACATCTTTTACATCAACTGTTATTGGAGTGTCAACATCAGATACTTCAATTGATGAATCTTTTGCTGAACCGCTGTGGGTATCGTCACCGGAGTATATTACCTCAATGTCATGGGTTCCGGCACTTACATTGTCTAAAGTTACAACAGCCATTCCGTCAATTACCTCTGCAGTGTAGTTTTGACCGTCAACAGTAACGGTTACATTACCTGTTGCATTATCACCGACAAAGACAACTACAGTGCCGTTTCCTTGGTCAACCACCTTAATGTCAGGAGTTGATTTAGCCTTTTCAACTGTGAAATTGCCGACTGTGTAATTGGAAGCGTAATTATCGTCACCAGGATACTCGACAATAACTGATTTATCACCGGCAGTCAAATCATCGATTTCAACAACTGCCTTGCCGTCTTTGATTTCAGCAGAGTATTTTTTACCGTCAATAGTCACGGTGACATTGCCTGTAGCATTTTCAGGAACTTCAACAGTGACAATTACAGGTTCGTCCTCTTTTGCCTCACCGACAGTTACATTGATTTGTGAATCGTATTTAGGACCATTGACAACCGCAGGAACTGTAGCGTTGGTGTGAGTATCGTCACCAGGATATATCACTTCAATTGTGTTGTTTCCTGGAACCAGATTGTCCAATGTGACAGTAGCTGTGCCGTTTACAATTTCGGCAGTGTAGTTTTGATCTCCAACTTTAACCGTCACGTTTCCGGTTGCATTGTTTGGAACGACAATCACAACTGTACCGTTTCCTTTATCAACGACATAAACTTCAGAAGTTTCTTTGGCTTTATCGACTGTGAAATCGGAAGTTGTGTAGTTTGAAGCGTAGTTTTCATCACCGTCATATTCCACAAGTATTGTTTTCGGACCTGCAGTGAGGTTTTCAACTTCAACAGTAGCTGTGCCGTTTATTACTTCAGCTGTGTATTTCTGACCGTCGATGGTTACAGTGACATTGCCTGTAGCATTTTCAGGAACGGTAATTGTTACAGTAGCGTTTTCACCTTCTTTTACTTCTGAAATAGTTACATTGATAGGAGTTTCGTATTTAGGAGCTGTGATATTGCCATTGGCTGTAGCGTTAGTGTGAGTATCATCACCAGAATATATTACTTCAATATCGTGAGTTCCCGGAGTAACATTATCTAAAGTAACAACAGCAGTACCGTTAACAACCTCAGCAGTATAATTCTGACCGTCAACAGTGACAGTTACATTACCAGTAGCATTATCACCAACAATGACAACAACAGTGCCGTTTCCTTGGTCAACCACCTTAATGTCAGGAGTGACTTTAGCCTTCTCAACAGTGAAATTGCCAACAGTGTAATTGGAAGCGTAATTATCGTCACCAGGATACTCAACAATAACTGATTTAGGTCCGGCAGTCAAGTTTTCTACAACAACAGTAGCAGTACCATTATCAACAACAACAGAATATTTCTGACCGTCAATTATGACAGTAATATTACCAGTAGCATTACCAGGAACAATAACAGTAATATTTGTAGGTTCGCCCTCTTTAGCCTCACCAACAGTCACGTTAATAGGTGAATCATATTTAGGGGAAGTAATATTTGCATTAGCTGTAGCATTAGTGTGAGTATCGTCACCGGAGTATATTACCTCAATATCGTGAGTTCCAGGAGTAACATTATCTAAAGTAACAACAGCAGTACCATTAACAATCTCAGCAGTGTAGTTTTGACCGTCAACAGTAACAGTCACATTACCAGTAGCATTATCACCGACAACAACCACAACCGTATTATTTCCTAAATCAACAACAGAAATATCAGGGGTGACTTTAGCTTTCTCAACCGTCATATTTCCAATAGTGTAATTAGCAGTGAAGTTATCATCACCGAGATATTCAACTGCAACAGTGTGATTGCCAGCAGAAAGATTTTCAACAGTTACAATGGCTTTGCCTGTTTCAGGATCAATCATTCCAATATGGTTTTCACCGCCAACATAAACAATAACATCACCGGTAGCACCAAGAGGAACCTCAACAGTGATTACAACAGGTTCGCCCTCTTTAGCCTCACCGACAGTCACATTAATTGGTGAATCATATTTAGGACCGTTAATTACGGCAGGAACAGTAGCATTAGTGTGAGTATCATCACCAGAGTAAATTACTTCAACAGTATTGTTTCCAGGAACCAAATTACCAACATCAACAACAGCAGTACCGTTAACAACAGTAGCATTAAACTCTTTATCACCCACTTTAACAGTCACATTACCGGTTGCGTTATCACCAACAACAACCACAACAGTGCCGTTACCTAAATCAACAACACTAATGTCAGGAGTGATTTTGGCCTTCTCAACAGTGAAATTGCCGACAGTGTAATTGGAAGCGTAATTATCATCACCGGAATACTCAACAATGATTGATTTATCACCGGCAGTCAAGTTTTCCACAACAACTGTAGCAGTACCATTATCAACAACAGCAGAGTATTTCTGACCGTCAATTATGACAGTGACATTACCGGTAGCATTACCAGGAACAGTAACAGTCACAGTAACATTTTCACCCTCTTTAGCCTCACCGACAGTCACGTTAATTGGTGAATCATATTTTAATCCTTCAATAACCGCAGGAACAGTAGCATTAGTGTGAGTATCATCACCAGAGTAAATTACTTCAACAGTATTGTTTCCAGGAACTAAATTACCAACATCAACAACAGCTGTACCGTTAATAACTTCGGCAGTGAAGTTTTGATCACCAACAGTAACAGTCACATTACCAGTAGCGTTACCGCCAACAACAACCACAACAGTACCGTTGCCTTGATCAACAACCACAATGTCCGGAACAATCATAGCTTTCTCAACAGTGAAATTACCAACTGTGTAATTAGCAGTGAAGTTATCATCACCGGAATACTCAACAATGATTGATTTATCACCAGCTGTCAGGTTCTCAACAACAACAGTAGCAGTACCATTATCAACAACAGCAGAGTATTTCTGACCATCAATAATCACAGTAACATTACCTGTAGCATTACCAGGAACAGTAACAGTCACAGTAACATTTTCACCCTCTTTAGCCTCACCAACAGTCACATTAATAGGAGTGTCATATTTAGGAGAAGTAATATTAGCATTAGCTGTAGCATTAGTGTGAGTATCATCACCGGAGTATATTACTTCAATTTCATGAGTTCCAGGAGTCACATTATCCAAAGTAACAACAGCAGTACCGTTAACAACAGTAGCATTAAACTCTTTATCACCAACTTTAACAGTTACATTACCAGTAGCATTATCACCGACAACAACCACAACAGTATTATTTCCTAAATCAACAACAGAAATATCAGGAGTGACTTTAGCCTTCTCAACCGCCATATTTCCAATAGTGTAATTAGCAGTGAAGTTATCATCACCGAGATATTCAACCGCAACAGTGTGATTGCCAGCAGAAAGATTCTCAACGGTTACAAAGGCTTTGCCTGTTTCAGGATCAATTGTTCCAGTATGGTTTTCACCGCCGACATAAACAATGACATCACCAGTGGCACCAAGAGGAACTTCAACAGTGATTACAACAGGTTCACCTTCCTTAGCCTCACCGACAGTCACGTTAATTGGTGAATCATATTTTAATCCTTCAATAACCGCAGGAACAGTACCATTAGTATGAGTATCATCACCTGAATAGATTACTTCAACAGTATTGTTTCCAGGAACTAAATTACCAACATCAACAATAGCAGTGCCATTAATTACATCAGCAGTGAAGTTTTGATCACCAACTTTAACAGTCACATTACCTGTTGCATTACCGCCGACAACAACCACAACAGTGCCGTTTCCTTGGTCAACAACCACAATGTCCGGAACAATCATAGCTTTCTCAACAGTGAAATTACCAACTGTGTAATTAGCAGTGAAGTTATCATCACCGGAATACTCAACAATAACTGATTTAGGACCGGCAGTCAAGTTCTCAACAACAACAGTAGCAGTACCATTATCAACAACAGCAGAGTACTCCTTACCATCAATAATCACAGTAACATTACCAGTAGCATTACCATGAACAGTAACAGTCACAGTAACATTTTCACCTTCCTTAGCCTCACCGACAGTCACGTTAATAGGTGAATCATATTTTGGAATTGTTGCAGTTGCATTTGTAGTTGCATTTGCATAATTATCGTCACCGGAATAGATTACTTCAATATCGTGAGTTCCAGGAGTTACATTTTCCAAAGTAACAACAGCAGTACCGTTAACAACAGTAGCATTGAACTCTTTATCTCCAACTTTAACAGTCACATTACCAGTAGCGTTACCGCCGACAACAACCACAACAGTGCCGTTTCCTTGATCGATGACAACAGGTTCAGGAGTTACTTTTACGTCTTCAACAGTAATGCTTGTGTTTGTATTGTTGGATGAATATTTGTAATCTCCAAGGTAAGTTGCATTGACCTTATATTCACCGGCTTTAAGGCCAGTTATGTTGAATTGAGCCAATCCTTCAGTAATGTTGGCATAGTAATGATTATCACCAATATCAAGTAATATCTGACCGGTAGTGCCATTAGGCAAGGTTACATTGATTCGTTCGATTTCTCCAACTTTTGAGTTTGTTACGTTGATTGTGATTGGAGCATCGTTTTTGTCAACTCTGAATACTGAGGATGCTTCTGATGCATTGTACATGTCGTTTCCATAGTAGAATGCAGTTACATTATATTCTTTTGCACCTAAATTAGGAACAGTAATTGTAAGATTAGTTTCATTTACTTTATATTCAACACCATTTACGAATACTGAAATATTGCCGGTAGCGTCACCAGGTTTCAATTCAAGATCGATTGTTACGTTTTCGCCAACAGTAATATTTCTAATTTCTTTGATTGAAATTTCTGAGCTTAATTTGTATACGTTAAAGTCATCCGTACCTTCATGTAGGATTACTTTACTTCCGTTAGTTTCAATATAATAAGCGTAAACATCATAATGTCCTGCTTCTAATTTAGGTAATGTTAAATGAGCAATGCTTGATTCGATACCATATATTGCACTAACTTCTTCCAAAGTTGCATTTCTAGTTAAAATTACTCCACTTGCATTGCTTATTATTACAGTTACTTCATCACCTAAATGGTTACCTTCAACAATGATGGAAATTGTTTCATTTACATTGACAGGAACATTTCCTCCATCAATTACATATAAATCATTAGCATTATCATATACTTCCAAATCAGTTTCATTTGTGCTTGTGAGGTATTTGTCATCACCGAGGTAAGTTGCAGTCACATTGTATTTTCCGATGCCTAAGTAATCAATTAATAAGTTACCTTTTCCATCATTCACATAGATGGTATAAGTCTTGTTGTAAGTTTCATTTGATATAGTTATGTTAACTTTACCTGTTGCATCTAATGTTTCAACAGTTATGTTAATTGAAGTTCCATTAGCTATTATTCCATCGTTAGCTATTGTTAAATTAATACTTGATTCAACTTTATTAACTTTAATCAATTGAGTATTGTTAATGCTTGAAAGGTATTGGTCATCTCCAAGGTAAGTCACATTTACCCTGTAAGTTGTGTTGCCAAGACCTGCGATTACAACTGATCTTGCACCTGAAGTGAGGTTGATTGTGTAGTTGTTTCCGCCGACATTTACAATTACATATCCTGTAGCATTGGATGGAACTTCAACACTGACAGTAGCATTTTCGCCAACATGGATTGTATCATTGACAGTTACATTCACATATGAGCTGCGTTTAGTTACTGTGAAGTTGGCTGTAGTTGAATTTGCCACATACCTGTTGTCTCCGCCATAGCTTGCAACAATTGTCTTGTTGCCGAATGTTACGGATGGGATGTAGATTGTAGCATTGCCTTTATTATCAGTTACGTTAGTGTATTTTTTGCCGTTGATTTCAACAGTTACTGTTTTTGCATTAATGTCATCAGGCAGGCTTACAATAACTTCAACAGTGTCTCCAACCTTGATGTTGTCATTTACGACTGTAATGTTGATTGGAGTGTCAACTTTAGATACCCAGTAAGCGGTTGTTACAGTCTGGTTTGCATATTTTGCATCGACCAGTGTAGCGTTTACAATGTATCTGCCTGCAACATCTTTGGTTACATTCAGTTTGGCTACACCATGATCAACTGTAGCATTTCCTGCCCAGGTGCCGTTTACATAGATTACAACCTTACCTGTTGCATCCAATGGCACGTTGACAACAATTGTTGTGTTTTCACCGACGAATGTGTCGTTTGCACTTGCATTCATGCCATATGAAGCCACTTTAGTTACTGTCAATCCGTTTTCAAGAAGTTCTGATGCATTGGTGTAGTTGTTATCACCGGCATATGTAGCTGTGATGTTGTATTTGCCCACAGGCAATACATCAACAGTGAATGTTGCAATGCCGTCAATAATATCTGCAGTGTAGTTTTTGCCGTCTACAGTAATGTTCATCTTGCCCGTAGCGGTAGTGTTGATTATTACGATTGCGCTTGCATTGTTCAATGCATCTACACTTGCTTCATTGATTATGATTACAGGAGTTGCTTTTGCAACCTCAGCAGCCTTATCGGTGCCATTAACGTTGTATTTTGTATCACCTGAGTAGTCTGCATAGACAGTGTAGTTATCAGCGGCCAATCCTTCAACAATCCAGTTGACCTTACCGTGATTAACAGGCAATGTTATGTTTAAAGTGTCATTGATTCTGATTGTGATGAATCCTTCGGCTTCCTCAGTCACGTTTACGGTAATATTGAGTTTTTCACCATATTTAATGCTTTCAACAGTTATGTTAATTGTAGTGTTGTGCTTGTCTACAGCGAACTTGTCAGTAGTTGAGTTAGCCACATATTTGTAGCTTCCGCCGTATTTTGCAACAACAGTCTTATTACCATAATCCAATCCAGATACGACAAATCTGGCAACGCCGTCAGCATATGATTGAGCATCATATGATTTGCCGTTGATTTCAATAGTTACATTGTCACTTGGAGCGGTTACGTTAATGTAGGCCACATCATCTACAAGAATGGATTCGACATCAATATCGAGAGGTGAATCATGTTTGAATACATAATAGTTAGTTGTTACAGTTTTATTTGCATATTTACCGTCAGTGAATGTTGCGTTAACTACGTATTTGCCTGCAGCAGCTTTGCTTACGTTCAATTTAGCTACACCTTGGCTTACTGTAGCATTTCCTGCCCAGGTACCGTTCACATAAATGGATACATTTCCGCTTGCATCTGAAGGGAGATTTACTACAATAGTAGTGTTGACATCCACTTTCGTGTCGTTTGCAGTTACATTCATGGTGTAACATACGAATTTATGGACATTTACCATATTATCTTGTGTTACTGATGCATTTGTGAAGTTCTTATCACCAGTGTAGTTGGCAAATACTGAGTAGTTGCCTTCATTCAGTTTATCAATAGGGATTCTGGCTACACCATTTACGATTTCACCGGAATAGTTCTTATTGTTT
>NZ_JAZUMY010000082.1:0-12957 GCF_045603845.1 Methanobrevibacter sp. | reverse complement strand
GTAATAATAAATCCGTATGTTTACTTTGTCATTAACTTTCTCAAGGATTCCGCTTTCTATAAAAGGGATTTTGACAAGTTCAACGGAATACTGAAAACAATAACTGCCTTGAATTACTATAACCATGAAGTCTATGACATTGACGGCAAGAAAGTGATTCTGACAAACATTGCTGATGTGCAGGAATTCATGAGTTTGTTAAAACCGTACAAGGAAAGCATATCTGCAAACCTGTCACCTAAGGCCGTTGAGGTTTTAAATGACATCAGAAACAATATTGATGACTGGAAAATAAGCAAGGACAGGGAAGTGCTGAATATGGGAGTCACAACCAATGAATACTTCGCACTTCAAAATCTTGGATTGAGTAAGGCATCAGTCAGAAAATACATGTATGAACTGGCAGACAAAGGATTTCTTCAGGTAACTGATCATTCTGGTAGAGCTAATATATATGACTTGGCCAAAAGTGAAGTTGCATCAATTAACTATGACTTAAAGCACATTGACGATTCCATATATGAAAACATCTGCTATGAAATCGGCGAATGGGTAATAGACATTATGAAGGAAGATAAATTTATTGAGGGGTTAAGTATCATGAACTTTGACAGGGAAGTTAAAAAACCGACATGGATAAGTAAAAAACCATAAAAACTGCAAAAACCATGAAAACTGAAAAACTTAAAAAACTTTGTAAACTTCAAAAAACTTTGATGAAAGTTTTTATAAAAAACTGCTTACAATCGTATTTAGTTTGATTGGAGAATTTTAAGTGGGAATTGGTTATTGCTTTTCCTATGAAAAAACTGAAGTTTCCAGGATAAGGGTGAGGTAACTTTACAAGGCCTCCCGCATACCCTGGGAAAATATGGTTTTTTAAAAAATCATAATCTTGAAAAGTGATGATAGCTATTTTTTTTTAATTTAAAGGATTTTAAAAGCTATTTAAAAAAACCATCCCAAAATTTCTCAATAGTTTTTATGGTTTTTTAAAATTTTGATTTGTTATGAAGTCTATAAAACAACAGATAAATGAAGCCAAAAAGGAAAAACGAGAACGGGAAGATGAGTTGTGGTTTGTGGATTACTGCAATAATTGTAGGACGGGTTTGGCTTTTAAAAATGATGTGGCCTGTCATCATCCATGGTACTGTTGGCATGAAGGAGAAGCAGCTATTGTACAGGCTGAAATTGTAAGGATTGACGAGTATCGAAGACTGCATGGGCATGTCACATCTCAGATGTATTATGAGTATAAAGAATTAAGAAAAAGGCAGCGCCAATTGATTTGGCAAGGTAGAAGGAAACTTCTGGGAGGTCAGTAAGATGTTGTCGCTAGATATGATTAACTGTAATCATTTTATTTTCCCATTACTTTTTTGATTTCATTTTGATTTTTTTGTATTTTTCAAAAACAGCATCATATCCTTTTTTATAGAATGGACATGCCTTGATGCATTCAGTGCAACCTTCACTGCAGCCGATGCATAGATCTTCAACAAAACTCACAGTCTTGCTTTTCTTATCTAAAACAAGTGCATCATGTGGACATGCACGAATACATGAGTTGCAGTAGTTGCAATAGTCGGAAATCCAATCATAAGCATTGCTTTCAGCTTTTGGCAGGTTTTTGATATTCACCAGTATTGCGGCTATCTTTTGATTCGGTCCATTGTTGGGGCTTATGAGCAATCCGCTTTTTCCGATTGCACCCATCCCTGCCTTTTGTGCAAGATGTGAAAAGTCTATTGTCTCTTCACGGGGATGTGCAACCAACGTTTCAAATCCCCTTAGCCTCAGATAGTCTGAAATCTTATATGCAAGGTTTCCAAAGTCCCTGTAGAGGTCATTGTTGTATTCCTGCGCCTTGGCTCCGGCACCAACATCATGGATGCGCTGGCTGATTTCATATGAAAACACAATAGCTGAGGTAAAATCAAAATCAAGGCCGTGCATGAAATATTCTCTGATGCCGTCAACGTAAGCTATTTCCACAACGCCCAACTGCTTCAGGTATATTTCAAAATCATCTAGAAATTCCCTTGTAACAGAATCTATTGGATTTATTGGGTTTTCTATTTTTGATGTGTCGGGAAATGTGATGTCTGCGCAGCAGGAACCTCCAGTAGATTTGACCAGAACATCCTGAATGAGTCCATCGAAGTTCCAGTTGTCAGCCATTCAGCAACACCCGCAGCTGCATCCGGAACCTATTTCAAAGCCGAACTTCTTGAAGAAGTACCTGTAATCGAATCTGTTAAGGGTTCCTTCATCAACAAAAGACAGTATGCCAATTTCATCGGCCATGGCAAGATTCTTGAATGTCTTGAATGTTGAATCATTCAGTACCTTATCGACTGTATTATCTTGGAACTTAAATGCTATTTGTGCAAACGGAAAATCGAAATTGTTCCTGTCGTCAATTCTGACCGTTATCTCATCGCCTTTGGTGAGGACAATTAGGTTGTCAGTGTTAGGTAACAGCATTGCCATTTTTGCACCGTTTTTAAGTGACTTGAATTCATCATAGTTATTGTTCGCCCATTTTTGCCAAATTTCATTATCAAAATAATCCATTTTTCATCCCTCCAATTCTTCATTGATTTTGTTTTTAATGATTTCCACACATCTCTCCCCTTCGCTGTCAAGTCTGAAAGGGTCTGTTGCGAAAGCCTTGTGTTCTTTCAGTACATCTCCAACGCCAATGGTTTTGGAAACTTCAATTCCACGGTTGCTTAAAATCTTGTTGACACATCCGTTGTCACATCCGTTGATTGCAATAATCGGGAATTTCTTAAGCATTTCATCGTTTTTTCCTTCAGTGTCTGCGGAGGTTGATCCCATGCAGATTGATATTACATTCGGGTTTTCCTTTTTGCAGTCTCCTACTGCAACGCGAGACACAAGTCCGTTGGCGCTCATTCCGTTGCATGAAGCCAGAGCTATTTTTTCAGCCATTGTTATCACTACTAGTTTTCAAATATTTCTTCAAGACTGTCAATGATGTTTTCATTGGCCAGTTTGTAGTAAATCCATTTTCCCTGTTTTCGTGCTGAGAGAACTCCTTCCTTTTTCATCATGTTTAGATGATGGGATATTGTTGACTGGGATTTGTCGATTGCCTCCAGTATCTGACAGACACACAACTCACCGTTTTTTAAGAGATAGATTATTTTAAGTCTTGTTGGGTCAGCTAATGACTTCAGTACCGCAGCATTGTCTTCAAGAGTTTCATCTGAAGGCAATGTCTTGATTAGGTCTTCGACTGAACAGCATACCTCACAGCTTTCATCATTATTTTCAGTTGTCATATGTAATAATATTATTTCGATATATTTAAATGTATCGATATGTTTTATTTATAAAAATTATCATGTGGAATACCACCTGTCCACATTAACTCTTTGGCTTTGGGTTTCACTAGTTATCTTTTCATAAGCTCCAGTGAATGCAACTACACAGTCATCATGAATGGCTTCATTGGGATAAGCTGTAATTTTTTCCAGAAATTCCATCGCCCATTTTTTCGTGAACCCGGTCGAATCCTTTCCAACTAGGAAAATTCCTTTCTTTTGAATATCTGCTGAAACTCTTCTTGCACGGTCAACTTTATTTTCTCTTGAGTTGCCTGTTCCTGTGGTGAATCCTCTTCTGTTTAACTCATCGATGATTAATAATCCGAAGTTTTTTCCCGTGCTTCCGTCAAGTTCAATGTATTGTACATCTGGCTTGTCACGTGTGGCTGTGTTTATGATTTCATTAATCAGGTTTCTGGATTCCAGTTGGAATTCATAGGAATCTAGGATGTAAATATTTCCGGATAAATCTTTAGCAAGAAGAACACCTGCTGTAAAATCCGGATCACTTCCTCTTAATTTATCATCATTTAATACTTCAGTTGCAGCAAGATCCCAGTATCTGATAACTTTAACGATTGGTATTTTCATGTATTCATCATGTGAAATCAAGTGGAAGTCTGATTCATCGAATAGTTGACCTTTAACTGATGCATACCAGTTACCGTTCATTAACTGCTCTCTTGTGACTCTGTCTAATCCCATCAGGTATTCTTCATAGTCTTTTCTGTCCAGATAAACATTATCGAGATAGCTTGAGCTAATGAATCTTATTTGTGATTTATCCTGAATATCGGTATCAATTTTTTCTATGAATCTTTCACGTACCCATTTGTTTCCACGTTTGCCTGGATTACTTGAACACATTAACTGTATAGGTAGTTTGTTGTCTTTTGTTTTCCTTACCCTTGACCTCATGTAGATATATTTGAATCTCTCCAATTGAGTTAATTCATCAATTCCAATGAACTGATATTCGGAACCCTGATATGTGTCGAGGTCATTGATGTTTCTTAAATATCCGAAAGTCAGTGAATTTCCGTTGGGAAATGTCCATGAATGTTCAGTTCCATCCCACTTTGGTTTGATGCTTGCATTATTTTGAATTTCTTTTCGATTTAACCACTGACTTGCTTTGTGAATTAAAGCTCCTTTACGCTTCAAGTCAGATAAAGTACGTCTCAATATGAGGGCGTGATATTCATTAACATCATCCTGAACATAGAACAGTGCCCTCATTAACAGACTTGTTGATTTGGAACCTCCTGCAGCACCACCAATCAGGACTTCCTTTTCAGTTGCTAAAATCATTTCCGCCTGCTTTGGAAACGGATTGAAGGGAATATATGGATTTTCATATACACACTTCTGAAGAATAGCTTTATCTTTAGCATCTAAATAGAATTCGCCTTTTTCATCATACATTGTTATCATCTATCTGTTTTGCGAGGATTTCTATTTCATTCATGATGTCTTTTTGTGAGATTTCAATCTTCTTATCTTCCAGTTCAAGAACTCTGTTTTTGAATAATCTGTCCATTTCATCTTTGAATAATCTGTTTTTGGCTTCAAATGCTTTGACTGATAATTCAAGGTACCTTATTTTTAATTCGGTAATGTCGATTAAGTATCTGGCAAGGCTTTTTTCATTGGCATTGTATCTTACTTCCTGGTCCAGCTTTTCAAAGTCAATTTCAAGGCCAACTGCATTTTTGGTAATCTTATCCAAGTTTTCAAGGCCGGTTTTAATGTCTGTGACCTGTTGCTGAAGAATGGAATCAATAGCTAAATCAATATTGTCCTCGTAAACGTTATTGTCAGTAATCTGCTTTTGTGTTATGGCTCTGTTTGTTAATGCTTCCTTTTCCCTTGCTCTTGGATCTTTATCATTATCAGTTAAATTGTATTTCTTTTTGAATCTGGAAAATGTTGCTCTGCTTACTTCAAATTTGTGTTCCTCATCCAGCCATCTTCTGACGCTTT
Source organism: Methanobrevibacter sp. (assembly GCF_045603845.1). Classification (GTDB taxonomy): domain Archaea; phylum Methanobacteriota; class Methanobacteria; order Methanobacteriales; family Methanobacteriaceae; genus Methanocatella. The sequence continues at coordinate 7,615 of NZ_JAZUMY010000082.1, read as the reverse complement.
CATCTGTTGCTCCTTGAGTTTTCATTACTTGGATTTCATCCAGAAGTGTTTCCAGGAAATCTCCTTTTGTCAGTTTCAATCCTGCTTTGAATTCTTTAAATGTTGTAAGTGAAACTTCACGGTTGTATTTTGTTTTTAATAATTCTATGATTTCCTTGTTGCTCATTGCCTTCCTGCAGCAGTTGATGATTTCCTGTTCGTGCTGTTCTAGAAAATAATGAATATCTGAATTTACTCGGCTCATGGTGATGGTTCTCCTATAAATCCCTTAATTCTCTTTCAAGTTCCTGTTTTCTCTCTTCAATTAACTGGTATTCCCTTTGTTTCATGATTCTTTCATAATTGGGATTGTTGTGTATTTGTGTTATGGTTTCCTGAGCATCGCCGATAGCTATTAGCATTGCTCCGAGTTCGTATGCATCCTTGTGGGTAAAACTAGATTCTTCTACTATTTTTTTGAGTGTTATTTCAACTCTTGCGCTGATGAAATTGTTGAAATCCTCCGGAGATCCGTTGACAACATCCTTTGGCATTTCATGTAAGTATAGCTGCACTTCATTGTCATCATTGAATTCCTTTTTAAGTCCGTATCCGTGAGCACCGATTTCAAGAAATATCGGTTTGACATATTTGCCTATAGATTTATCCCATCTCTCTACAGGTTTAATCAATCCTTCACCATCAACCATTCCTCCCTGCAGAATATTTTTAGCTACTTGAGAAATGTCGATTTTTCTCGCCCAAAGGATTAATGTAAGTTTCTGCTCCTGAGATAATTTATTTTCCTTATCAACAAGCACCATATTAACATTAGCTTTATCAATTCTGTTTTTCAATATACCTGAAGTGTAACCGTCAAGCTTAACAGCATAACGAGCGTTAGCTATGGTCTTATTAATTACAGGCGGAAGTGCATCCGGCAAGTCAAGGCCAGTATTTATCTCATCAGTTTTAGGTTGTCTTTCATTTTCTCCCCAATAGCTGCGCCTGGTGTTGTACTGCTCTACACGGTTGTTCAATAATCTTGTTTTGATATAATCAGTGATTCCCATAATAATCATTTCATATTTTTTATTATATTATTTATTATATTTTTTATATAAAATAAGTAATAAAATTATAGGATTCAATAAATAAAAACTAAGATTAAAAAAAAGAATAAATAAAATTAAATAATCCTATAAAATTTTTCAGACTTAAAAAAAAAACTTAAAAATCGCTTAAAATTTTTTCCCGATTTCATAGGCTTCAATCAGTTTATTTTGTTGGTTTCGCACATCCCCCAAACTTCCGACATCCAAAACATCCACTATCTGATAGTGCATGTTCATCTGAAACGGCTGGATTTTAGTAAGTTCGATATATGAATCATAGTAGCCTTCAGGACCCAAATGCGTAAATATCAGTGCAACCTTTCCTGTTAATGGTATCAGAGGATTGTGTGTGATTCCATACATTCTATCAAGTAGAACTTTTAAATCACCTGTCATCTGCCCGAAATAGATTGGTGTTGAAACAATCAGACCTTCAGCTTCAGCAATCTGATGTGTAACCTCAAATCCGTCATCTTTAAAAACACAGTCCTTTCCCTGCATACAAACTCCGCAGCCCCTGCATGGATGAACATCCAAATCACTTATGTAATGCTTGATAACATCGTGTCCGTTTTCCTTTGCTCCTTTAATCATTTCATCCAATAGCATGTCGGTATTTGCATGTTTTCTGGGTGATCCCATTATTGCAACGATATCCATTATAATCCTCTCTTATTTTTCCTTATATCTGCCAGTTGATCCATATCCAAGTTATCAATGCCGTACTGCAGTCTTTCTAAGATTTTCTGTTTGTTTTTCTTGAAATCGGAATTGTTCAAATCCATTGAAAATGTGTGGTGAGTGATGAACCTTCCGTCATAATCAAGGTTTTCAATGAATAATTTCAGCTCTTCCATCAATCCTTTTTCACTTAGCGGATTGAATTTTCCTTTTTTATAAAGAGCCAACAGTCCGGTTCCTTCAAATAACACCAGTCCACCTGTTCCAACGACAGTGGGATTGGTTTGGCTAAATATTTTTGCGGAATTTAATGCATGGTCTTTTGTATGTTCCGCGCCACCTACGCCATTCAGGAATGTAAGCCAATAATCAATTCCGGCTTTATCAAGCTTTTCACATTGTTCCAGAATGTCTTTGGATTCATATCCTTTGTTTACACTTTTAAGGGTTGCATCATCACCGCTTTCAGCCCCCAGATTTAATTCGACGATTCCCTTTTCCTTAAGGGTTTTAAGTTCGCTGACGCTTTTATCCATGATGTTGTCAACCCTTGCCGCCATTGTCATGATTTCGATATTGGGCAGATACTTATGAATCAGATTGCAGATTTCATTCAGCCTGCTGAAGCTTAATGCAAAAGGGTCTGCGCTTAAAAGCTGCAGCCTATCTGTTTCGGGGTAAAATGCTTTAATTTCAGCCAAGTCCTCCTCAATCCATTCCATTGGAGATGGCTGGAATTTAACATCAGAATACATGTTGCAGAATTTGCACCTATTGTGGCTGCATCCCTGAGTTATTTCAAGAAGTGGAGAGGGAGGTGCATAGGGATTTCTATAAACGGTTCCAGTATAATGCATTATTGACACCTACAAATTTTCTATTCTCTTAAGGATTTCTTCCTCATCTTTTGAATCCGATGAAATGAGTGCAATATATCCATAATATTCCTTAATCAAGTTTTTTGAAAGTTTGCCTTTCTCGGTTAATGAATATTCGGTCACTTTCGGTTTTTCCTGAATCGTTATTTTGTTGACCAGACCTATTTCCTCAAGTTCCGTTAATGTCTGATGAAGAACCTTTGTAGACAGATTTGGCAGATTACTGGTAAAATCCTGAAAATGTTTACTTCCAAGATGCAGCTCAGCTAAAATGCAAAAAGTCCATTTCTTTTTTAAGATAAAATTCAAATCATCCATTGTTGGATTATCGCACATATTCATAATAATAACCATGAATATTTTTCTAAAACATCAATAATATATATAGCACTTACCTACAGGTAATATGACAATACTATTTTTCACACATTCCAATAAAAATATTTAAAATATGATGAAATCAAAATAATTTAATATGGATATGAAAAACTTGATGGATACAAATAGGCTGGAAGCTTTTTATGACGCAATAATTGCAATTATTGTAACTGTACTTGTTTTAGAATTGCCACAACCTGCAACTGCATCTCTTGCATCCATCTGGGCTTTAAGAACATCATATTTTGCTTACTTTATAAGTTTTTTAGTGTGTGCCAACCTGTGGCAATACCACCATCTGATTTATAATCATGTTGATAAAATAAACACTCGGATAATCTGGCTGAATATCTTATTGATGTTTGTTTTCTCTTTGGTTCCCTATATTACAACTTTTGTGGCAAACAATCCCAATTCATTTATTCCTCAGGCGCTGTATGGTCTGGACTTTATTGCAGTTGATATAATACTGTTTGTAATGGCAAGGTCATTGCTTAAAGTTAATGAGGAAAATAAGGACTATATAAAAAGAGCGATGAATATTCAAACAGCTCTGTATACTCCTTTTGTAATATTCCTAGTTGGATTCGTTATTGCTTTTTTAGGATATCCTATTGCAATAAGCATCTGCTGCTTGATAACTATGGTAAGGTCAATAATAGCTTCCCTAAAAAGTTAAAAGGATTGAAGCGTAATTATGCATCATTACCGTTATCAGAAAAAATCCTCTCACCAACCTGCTGTTCTGCTTCAATTACATGGATAGTTCATTAGATTAATGAAAACATTTATACTTAATCAAATATAGTAATTAAATTATGAAAGCAACAGAATTGCATGAAGAAATTAAAGAAAATCTAAAAGATTATCCTATTGAATATCTCAGAAACAAAGTTACAGATGAGAGATATAAAGATCCGCTGACTAAAAAATTAGCCAAATACAATTCACAAACATGGGATGAAATATTTGCACTGGATATCGATGAAGACTATGACATTAAGGACGGAGTTATTGAAAACCTTAAAAATGACATTGATTTTTATTTTGACACTTATGCCGGAGGAGATGAGCAAACAAGAGAATTTACAAAATACATCTCACTATATCTGGCACTAATGGCTAAAAAACCTCTCCACCCATTTGGAGACAACCCTACAAAAGATGAAGTCTTTTTAGAAAACGGGGAATACAAATGCAAAACCAGAATCATGAGCATCAGGGATGAAAACTCCATGTGCAGCTATTGCGTTTGCAAAAATGCAGGATATTCATTCGGATTTTAACCAGGGAGTATATGAAATGTCAGACAGCTGCATGGAGATGTATGATGAACTTTCAAATCTCATTTCACAAGATAACGCCATCAAATCATTTTCGGTTTTGGAAATTCTGAAAAAATATTCGTCAAGCATTTCAGTATTTGATATGATGGACTTTTCCTCACAGGTTATAAAAGAAAACAGATATGTTCAGGAAAACTACAGAAAAGATAGTGAAAAATCATATATTGAGTCATTCCTATTGCGTATCAAGGACATTTCAAACGACAACAATTCTTATACTCAAGATATTGACAAGGAATCATTCAGTGAAGCAATTAAAATTTTAAGATTACATTATAAAACCGGGATACGGGAGAGTAAACCCAAAGTGCTTCTTATTTTTGAAATTTCTTCAATTTATACAACATTCATTTTAGAAGAGCCCATTCATCCTGTAGGCACACCATTCCCAGGGTCACTGAAAGTTGAAGAAAAAAATGGTGCATTCCTATGTCCAGTAAAGGATGCAAACATTGACACGCCAAATGCAGTATGCAATATCTGCCTCGCAGAACAGCTTGATTTTTAGGCCAAAACCACAATAACACTAACGATTTGATATTTGAAATTTACTTTCCACTTTTGAAGTTAGTCAGCACTAACTATGAATTATTTATAACAATTTTTTCAAATGTAATATTATAATTTAATCATGGTGATAATTATTGACAAAAGATTTAGTTACTTGCCCTATTGAAAATACACTTAAATTAATCAATCGAAAATGGGTTATCGTATTGATTAGAGATATGTTTACCGGAAAAAAACATTTTTCAGAATTTAAAGAAGATCATCCCAATTTATCTGCCACCGTTTTGACAGACACGTTGAAATTTATGGAAAACAATAGTCTTATTGTAAAGAAGAATGTTGTTGGCACCAAAAAGAATTTAACTGAATACCATTTGACAAAAAAAGGATCCAGACTAAATAAGATTTTATATGAAATGGCAGTTTTTGGTTTGGACGAATTAGAATGCGGTGATGAAAAAGATTCAGAAATTATTGCCATGTTTAAAGATTATTATGCCGAATTATTGAAAATTTAAAGGTGAATTAATGAAAGCAGCTATTTTAAAAAAATATGATAAAAAAAGCAGTGAAATTCGTATTGAAGAGGTTCCGGTTCCTGAAATTGGTCCGAATGATGTTTTAGTAAAGATTATGTTTGCCGGCGTTAATCCTCTAGATAACATGATTATCCGTGGAGAAGTCAAAATGATAACACCCTACAAACTTCCATTAATAATGGGCAATGAATTTTCAGGCATTGTGGAAAAAACTGGGGAAAATGTAACAGAATTTGATATAGGTGATAGGGTGTATTCAAGAATGCCTTTAGATAATATCGGTGCATTTGCAGAATTTGCATCAGTTGATAAGACCGCACTTGCAAAAATTCCCGACTATTTAAGTTTTGAACAGGCAGCATGCATTCCTTTGACTGCTTTAACAGCATTTCAGTCTTTTGATTTGATGAAAATTAATAAAAATGAGAGTATTTTTATCTCCGGAGGCACTGGAAGTCTTGGAGCTATGGCAATTCCAATCGCTAAACATTTAGGTCTTAATGTCTTCACAAGCGGAAGTGCACGAAACAAACAAAGAGTGACTGATTTGGGAGTGGATGAATTCATTGACTACAGGACTCAGGATTACTCGCAAATATTACACGACGTAGATTATGTATTGGACACTATTGGTGAAAAAGAACTGGAAAAGGAATTCAGAATACTGAAACATGGTGGAACTCTTGTTTCCTTAAAAGGAATGCCAAATAAGGAATTTGCTCAGAGAATGGGTTTATCTTCAATTAAAAAAATATTATTTGGAATGGTTGGTCGCAAATTTGATAAAATGGCTCAAAAGAAAAATCAGAAATATTATTTCCTCTTTGTTAATGAAAATGGCAAACAATTAACTGAAATATCCAAAATCTTTGAAGAAAATAAGATAGAACCCTCAATTGATGAAATCTATGAGTTATCTGACATCAATAAAGCTCTTAAAAAAGTGGACAATGGAGGATCTAAAGGTAAAACCCTGATAAAAATATAATATGGCAAGATAATGAATACAAACTATCCTAAATATGTGATTTATAATATCACTGGCCGTATCTTTATCCATTAAGCAGATTTAGAAACTTCTACATTAATTTGCATACATTATGTTTGTAGCATTGGAAATATTGGCGTTGGAACATCATGTTTTCTCATAAATTGTGAACTTGTCTTTTAAAAATATTCACTACATTTTCTTAGGTAAGCATATGATTTTCTATTCATTTGAAAATATACGAACAAAGGCGATATTTATCATTAGTGAAGATAATATAATATTATGTAAATTGTCACAAGAAAAACCAGTAACCTTATGAAAATCAGACCCCTTACTTTTAGTAAGCTGATACTTCATAATTTACATAATCCATTATAACCCCCCCTCAACATCACCACCCAAAATCAATCCACATAATTGATGTTAATTTAATATACTTTCATGACCAAATTTCATATTAAAATGCCCTATGCTCAACCGTATCATTGTCCCATTTTGACAAATTTAATATATTTGTTATGACCAACTTTTATATGAGCATTTGATACGAAAAGTGTCGGACAGAATTAAAAAAGTGTAGGATAAAATTACATGTCAATTATGGACAATTGTTAACATAGGGTGCTAGAAAATTCATGTTTGAAACTAGCATAAACCATTATTTATTTCGCCAACTACAATTCATAACTTCCTCAATTTGTATAGAGTTGGCTAATTTTATATTAATAAGCATATAGGGTCATGATAAATCATAAAATTTATTAATAATGAGTTACATATATTTATTTGTGATTCTAAATGCAACCAGGATTAAATTATGACAAATACGACCCTAGATTTATTCTATTGGGCAAAGTATTTAAATTTATCGAAAACGAAAAAGTAAAAGACATATATAATCGCAATGGTATTAAAAATCGTTCAAAATTTGTTATTTACTTAAAAATATTTTTTATGCATATATTTTTTAATTATAAGATTTCTGATGTTGTTAGTGAGTTAAATAGGTCTTCTAAGCTTAGAAAATTTGCAGGAATTTCACAGGTTCCGGATGAATCTCAAGTTTATGAGTACTTAAGCCGAAATGACCCAGAAACATTTTGTTATATTGTTAATTCTATACTCAGAAAGTTTTTTAAACCACATAAAGGAAGAAAAGACACTTATATTACTGATGCAACACCTGTAGAATGCGATA
>NZ_JAZUMY010000081.1:0-2188 GCF_045603845.1 Methanobrevibacter sp. | reverse complement strand
GATTACCGCATCACCGGTAAATGATTTTATCTCCTGCGTGTCTTCATGTATGCAGTTGACACCGCAGCATTCATTTTTATCTGTAAAAACCAGTGACAAAAAGCGAAAGCCGACAAAACGCTTTATTTTTCCTTCAGACTGCCCTTTTCTGCATGCGTTTACTAAAGCAGATACAATCTGCTTTCCTGTTCTTGAACCTGCATAGGCTGTTCTTTTTTTCTTTTGGCCTCCGAAGTTTCTCAAATCAACATTTCCCTCGCCGTCACGGGTGAAGCTGGTTCCCAATCGGGAAAGCCAGTCAATTATTTCAGGAGCGTCATGAGTTAGCATATCCACGGCTTTTGTGTTGTTTATTTCACATCCCCCTTTTATCGTGTCTGTGAAATGCTCCCGAACAGAGTCGTTTTCACCTTTCGTGTTCAATGCAGCGTTGATTCCGCCCATTGCCATAACTGACTGTGAGCGTTCGCAATAATCCGGTGATATTAATGACACGTCTGCACCCATATCCGCCGCATTGACTGATGCTGCAAGACCTGCAATTCCTGATCCCACCACGATAATGTCTACCATAATATGCCTCCAAGATAATATATGACTTCTGCAACAAGAAAAATGAGAAAAACAACCACCACAACATAATTCAGCTTTCCTTTGAAATTCATATGAGCATCCTTTCCCTCAAGAAAACCTAATGATATCATGAATTTTGGAATTGAAACATTAAGATGCACTGCAATTGATGCGAAAAGAAGAATGTCAATTAAAAAGTGATATAAATCCATATCTGTGATTGAACCGATGGAGTATCCCACAATATGGAAAGCCGCAAAAATGATTATGAAAATTCCTGAAATCATCTGATAAACGGTATCTGAGTTTAAATCAGAATACTTTTTAAGCGCACCGGATTTGTCTTTAAAGTAAAGATAGAGGCTGATTATAATGTGGGCCACCACCGGATAAAAGAGCCGTCTTCCGGTTATTTTAAAATCAGGACAATAAGCGATAATTCCATATAAATAGAGTAATGACATTAGGCCGTGATTTAAAAGCATTACGGCAATGACAATTACAAGCAGAGTGTTTATTTTTCTAAGAGAAATCATCGAATCACGTTTTAGTTATATCTGGATTAATTTATTAACGTGAAAATTAATAAAATTTTTGATGAATTCTCAAAGCGGAAGAAATCACGGCACAAATCGTGATGAATACAGACAATACCAGAATTATAAAGCTGTCATTCAATAAAACGGCCAATATCGGCAGCACGTAAAACATCAGCGCAACAAAATGGCCGAATTTCTCATATCTCAAGGCATCATCAGATGTTTTGAAAAATTCAACGAGCTTCAGGATTATCACAGCGAGAAACCATGCAGGAACAAGATTAGTCAAAACCAGCGAAAATGTTGAAATCATGATAAAAATAAAATCACATACCACATCCAGTTTCGCCCCATCATCGGATGAAAGGCCGTATTTTCTTGAAAGCCATCCGTCACTGACATCAGACAGTGCGGTCAATATGAAAATAGCAATCAGATAAATCGTATTCAAATCAGAAAGAACGCAGTACATGAACAATAATCCAAGAAGTATTCTGAAGCAGGTTATGGCATTAATCATCAATCTGTTCATATTAAATCCTCAATGAAAGCACGCTTTTAAGCTCCTCATTAGTCATTTCGGTTAAAAATGCCTCATCATTTACAATGGATTTGCTTGCTAGGTCTACCTTGTGCTTGCTTATCTCGTCAATCGTCTCCTCAAGGGTGCCTTTGGTGATGAACCTATATACCATCACATCCTTTTCCTGGCCGATTCTGTGGACCCTGTCGGTTGCCTGGTTTTCCACTGCAGGATTCCACCACAAATCATAATGAATAACATTCTGGGCAGCCGTTAAATTAAGACCTGTTCCTCCGGTTTTAAGGGTTGCAACGAATATCTTGTAGTCATCATTTTCCTGAAAATCATCAATTATGCGGGTCTTTTCCTTTAAAGAGAGTGACCCATGTAAAAAGAGAACTTCAGTTTTGAACTTTTTGGAAATCAGATCCTGAATGATTTTTCCCATCTCAACGTACTGGGTAAATATTATCACTTTTTCACCGTTATCCAAAATGTTAGTTAGAATCTCAACCAGAAGCTCCATCTTTCCTGACTCGGAAATCTTCGGCTT
>NZ_JAZUMY010000080.1:0-2842 GCF_045603845.1 Methanobrevibacter sp. | reverse complement strand
AAAAAATATTTAAGTACAATAATCCAAATATCATATCAAAAAACTTAAGTATCTTAAGTCATAGTGGTAATCAAAAGGTGATTGCGGCATGGACAAAATGCAAATTATTAAAACTAGAAAAAGCGTAAGAACATTTGACGGACAGAAAATTACTGATGAAGATAAAGAAAAACTTCTAAACTACACCAAAACAATCGAAAACCCTTACAATATCCCCGTGGAGTTCCTTATACTGGACAGCGAAAAATATAATCTTTCAAGTCCAGTTATAGAAGGCGAGGACACATATATCGCTGCAAAAGTGGCTAAAGTGGACCACTGCGAAGAGGCATACGGATATTCATTTGAAAAAATGATTTTGTATGCATGGAGCCAAGGAATTGGAACCACCTGGGTCGGAGGAACTTTAGACAGGCCCCTCTTTGAAAAAGCGGCAGCCACACGGGACAATGAATACATGATGATAGTGACACCAATAGGCTATCCTTCAAAAACACAGTCCAAGGTTGACAGCGCGCTGCGTGAAAGCGTTAAGGGCGATGAAAGACTTCCCGCATCAAAGCTATTTTATGAGCATGACTTTTCAATCCCATTAGACAATAGTGAAGATTGTCTTGATGCGGTTCGTTGGGCTCCTTCAGCAGCAAACAGACAACCTTGGAGGATTGTAAAGGACGATAATGATTATCATTTCTTTTTAGAACATACAAAAGGATATTCATCAGGTGTTGGATGGGATGTTCAAAAGATTGATATGGGAATAGCAATATGCCATTTCCTGTGTGTGAAAAATGGAAATCTGGTTTTTGATGAACCGGAAATTGAAACAGATGAGTATACAGAATACATTGCAACAATATCATGCGAATAATATAGGTGATTAAATGACTAAAAAAATAATAGCTGTTAACGCAGGACCTAGAAAAGGATGGAATACTGATACATTAATTGATGAAGCGATAAAAGGTGCAGAATCTGCAGGAGCAGAAGTGGAAAAATTCAATCTATTCCGCTTGGAAAAATACACCGGCTGCATCTCTTGTTTTGGATGTAAAAAAGAAAAATACAAAGGACATTGCATACGACGTGACGGTTTAACCGAAGTCTTGGATGCTATTCGTGAAGCCGATGGATTGATAATAGGTTCTCCAAATTATCTAAGTGAACTTACAGCATCATTTAGAGCACTTTATGAACGATTGGTCTTTCAGAATCTGACATATAATGCAGATGTCCCGTGCTGCAATGAAAATCCGATTCCAACGTTGCTTATCATGACCAGCAATGCTCCGGACAATGCCTATGAAGTATTGCTTCAAAATTATCAAAACGTATTCAACGGTTTTGTAGGGCCAACTGAAGTTTTCGTATCAGGTGAAACACTTCAGCTTAAAGATTACAGCAAAACCGATTGGCCATGGTTTTTCAATGCTGAGGAAAGATATGAAAGACATGAAACTTTTTTTCCTAAAGAAAGAGAAGCTGCTTTTGAAAAAGGAAAAGAATTAGTGTTAGGATAACATGAAAACATTATATTACACATCAACAGGCAATAACCTATACATTGCTAAGCAGTTGGGCGGAGAACTGATCAGCATCCCCCAACTGATGAAAAAAAATGAGTTTGATATAGAAGATGATGCTGTAGGCATCATTTTCCCTGTTTTTTATGCAACATCTCCCAAGATGCTTAGGGAATTTGTTGAAAAAGTCAATGTCAAAACCGATTATCTGTTTTTAATCACTTCTTATGGAAGCGACGGGGATCAAAATGCATTGAGAATCATGAAAGAAACATTAAATAACAGAGGAATTGATGTTAATTACACAAACTCCGTTTTGATGGTTGATAATTTCCTACCGACATTTGACATGGCCAATGAAAAGGAATTAAAAAAGAATTTAAACATCATCGGCGAAATTGAATCTATAAAAGAGGATATATTCTCAAGAAGAAATCATATTCATGACAAAAAACATTTTACCGATATTGAAAATATTGAAGTCATATTGGAAACCACAATGACTGAAAAATACCATATCCAAGTAGGTGAAGGCTGCAGCAATTGTGAAATATGTACTAAAGTATGTCCGAGAGGAAATATTGAATTGATTGATGAAAAACCCCATTTCGGAGATAATTGTGACTTTTGTTTAGGCTGCGTTCATCACTGCAAAACACACACATTAACAATTAACGATGAATTGAATCCAAATGAAAGATATAGAAATCCAAATATCAAAATTTCAGAGATTATCAAAAGCAATCAAAACATTTGAATTGAAAATCTAAAAGCAAAATGGTACTGACAAACATTGCAAATAATGATTTTTTGCGAATGTTTCTTTAATTCACAACTTAAAAATAGAAAATAAAGATTATGCAATTCTTATTCTTTAAATTCATTCCATGTAACTGTTGGCATAACAATAATGGTTTTGTCAAGCTTGAGGAACAGAGGCTTGCCCCCTATTCCGGTTTTAGTTTTGAAGTAGGTGGATTTGTCAAATTTAAGAACGGGCCATTTATCGGTCGGTTCGAGGTTAAGTTTTTTAAACTTGATTAAGATATTTAAGGGAAAACGCCACATAAAACACTTCCCCAATGAATAACGAGTTTTCCCTACATATCAAAAATTTAGCTCCGGTAAAAAGCAATAAACACCATCATAGCTATATTCTGGTACTGTTAAAACCTATATCTTTCAAAATCAAATAAAAGTAATAAAAATATATATGCTTCTTAGTTGAATATTATAATTTGAGAGCTAAAAGCAGTAAATATTTTGTATAGTATACGGGCAAAATCTATTATGCATAATTTGAGCGTTATTTAACTTAT
>NZ_JAZUMY010000079.1:0-13696 GCF_045603845.1 Methanobrevibacter sp. | reverse complement strand
TCTTCCCAAATTGCGATAATCACATCAAAATTAGGAAGTTCAAAGACTTTATATTCAACTACAAGTCCCATTGACTCCAATTCCTCTTTCATTCTTGTGAATCCCTTATTATCTACATGTTCGGTAGTGGTTTCACTTTTTTGGATGTTTTTATCACCGATTTCAAGTATCTCTGAAATCTTTTCTGAATTTGTGATTTCTGTACCGCCAAGAATTTCACCGATTTCCATGATTTTGGATTCGAATTCGTCCAACGGCAGAACTTTTCTTGATCTTCCCCTTACAATTAAAATTCTTTCATTGTCTATTGCAGGTCTTGATCCTTTGAATGCATCAAAAAATCCCATTACCTGACCTGCGAGTTCATAAGTTTTTTTCATTAAATCAGATCCTTAAAGATTTAATTCTTCTTTTAACTCACCAAGGGTAGTGACTTTTTCTGCAAAAGCGTTATGTCTGTGGATACTTTCTTGATTTTCTTGACGAGCAGTAATTAATGTGTCATCAGGGAAATCAGAATATTTGTTGACGATTTTTTCCATCATGTTTCTGACGCAGTCTTCAACAAATACAGGGTTTTGGTGTGCGTTCATTACAGTTGCATTCTCATCTGGTCTTTTAAGTAATTCGCATACTGGTGAGCTCCTTGAAGTTTCAATGATGTCAATTAGGTCTTCCGCTTTAACATTTTTATGTTCTGGAACTTCAATCAGTAATGTTCCAATACCTCTTTGGTTGTGTGAAGCAAAAGTAACAGTATCAAGTACTTTTTGTGTAGTTTCCTCATCTAAAAATTCCAATAGTTTATTTTTATCTGATTCTCTAACTGACTCTTGTGCACATGGGCAAACAGTCATTCCGATAAGTTCGGCACCAATGCTTTTTCTAATCTCAATGTTGCCTTCGTCATCTCTAAGTCCAACGGCTTTTGCCTTTAGCTGAGCCATTTCCTGAGTTTTGTTCTTGGTAACAGGAGATTCCTTCATAAACATAAAATCGGTAGTCATTGAGATTTCAACACGTTTTGCGTATTCGTGTTTGGTCATCATTCTGTCTACGATTTTTGCACATAATGATTCGACATCTACGCTGGAGTCTTCAGCAACAGTTTCGAGAACTTCGCTAATGGCTTCCGGGTTCCTAGACATATGTACCCCTTTCTGGTCACTTGGTAAATCTACAAATGCGTCAAAAGTAGGTAATAAAATTATAGGTCTTTTATTTGTTCTTTCAAGTTGTAATAATTTTTTAACTCCGGTAACGCCTACTCTGGTTAATTTTATAGGCACACTCGGAGCGTCGTCTTGAGTATCGGGTAAGCAAACTGCCAATTTAATAACCTCATTTTAAATTAAATATTATTATTTATTACTTTTTTCATTTATATAGTTAAATGATTATTGCTTCAATTTTGTAAAATCAATATAACAATGAAAAATATTTATTACATTATTCTGAAAAATGTTTGAAGCGTTTTAAAAAAGATAATAAAAAAAATAGTAAAGTAGTTGAAACTACTTTATAATATGTTTGAGGAACCCATGTCCTCTTTAATCACGTCAAGAACGGTCTGGGTGTATGTTCTTTCTATAATTGGGTCTTTTAACAATTCTTTAATGAATGCATTTAATTCATTTGTGTTTCTGAATTTTGCGATTAAAAATGCATCGTATTCTCCAGTAACATCATAAATACCCACAACATTCTTGTTGAAGAAGGTTTTTTCTTCCCAATTTTTGAGTTTTCCTCCTTTGACTCTAACTCCAATAATTGTAGTCAGGACGAAACCTAACTTTTCATGGTCAATGACGGGTGAGAACTTTTTAATGACTCCTGTTTTGACCATTTTGTCAATACGATTGTGGATTGTACCAACGGAAACATCTAAATCTCTTGATATCTGTCTGTATGATGTTCTAACATCTTTATTTATGATTTTTAGTATTTTGATGTCTGTATCATCAAGTTTTACTATATTATCTTTTTCTTTAACCAAACATTATTCCCCCATTTACATATAATACAATCTTTATATTAATTTAATATTGTTGATATATTTAAAATTTATTGTTTTTTTTAATTATTTTTCCATTATTCAATACTAAAAGTTAGATTAATATTGAAGTTTTGGATTTTATCCATTATTTTACAAAAATTTATGAATATATTTTAATTAATTATTACATATTTATATGTTGTTTAAATCCATTAAAACTTTTTTGATTTCACTTATTGAAGCATCAGTTTTAATTCCCGTTGGCTGAAAATGGGTTTTTTTAGCTTCAAAGCCATTTTCCTGAATAGTGTTTAAAATCAGGTCAAGTTTCGGTGCGCTTATTTTCAAAGACCTGCATATTGCATGAACATCATAGAATGTGGCCGGACTTTCAGCTTCAATCAGGCAGGAATTCAGCAGTTTCAGCAATTTGTCTTTCGTATTCAGCTGTTTGTTTTCGGCTTCATCAATCATTTTTTCGATAAATTCCCTGTTTTGGATATTTCCCAACCATAACGGGCCTGCCTGGATTAATTTTTCACCGCATTCAGGGCAGATGTCTGGAGTTGAGGTTGCAAGGCCTTTTGAAGTCTGTCTGTATAGGCACTCTCTGCAGTGGCTGATGTATCCTATGTTTTTTAAGGTTTCGTCTGTTCTTTTTGAACCTTTTTTAATTTTCAGGTATAATCTCATATAATGTTCAGTGCTGTGTGACAGTAACACTTCAATGCATTTGGCATACTTGGACAATGTCAATGCGCAGAATCCCGCAAGTATTCTGATTCCTGTCTCATGGCAGTACTCGCTTTTATACGGCTTTGAGTTGTATTTTCGTATGCAGGGCTCCTTGTATGTTCCGCAGAGGGCTGAAGTGTCTGTTGCAGTAACGCATAAAAGTGATTCTCTTCGGGCACAGTAACCTGCTGAGTCAAGAAACGGGGATGGCGTTCCGAAAGGATCGATGTCGATAACATCAAATTCTCCACGGTTGCTTCTTAAAAACAAACTTGCGTCATGCTGGTGTATTTCAATATCGCTGAGGCCGTTCAGCTCAACGTTGTGCCTTTCAAACTCATTGGCAAGTTCGCTTATGTCATTGATGTAAACCTGTCCAACACCGTCAATTTCGTTTTTATAGCGAACACCCCTTATGCCGCTTCCTCCAAACAGATCGCAGATATTGATGTCCCTTCCCTGCTCTTTTTGGTATGTCTGGAGGGCTAAAATTGAAATGTCTCTGTTCAGCTCCATTTGCGGATTATAAAAAACAGGTGCATCTGATGAAACTTTTTCATATTCTGGGAATTGTATTTTTGTCAATCCTTCTTCTATTGTTTTAAGTTTATAATCGTCCAAGTTAATCACTTTTAAATTCAGTTACTATTATTTTAAATATTATTAAACTTAAATATTAGTATAGTTTGAAAAGGTGATATTGTGTCAAATATTAAAGTTCCCATAGCTAAACCGATTATAGGACAGGAAGAAATAGACAATGTGGTTGAAGTTTTGAAATCCGGAATGATTGCTCAGGGTCCGAAAGTTTCCCAATTCGAAAAGGAATTTGCATCATGGGTTGATGCGGATTACGGTGTTGCAACAAATTCCGGAACTGCAGCTTTGCATGTTGCACTGCTGGCAGCAGGCATAGGCGCCGGCGATGAGGTAATCACCACTCCATTCACATTCATTGCAAGCGGCAATTCCATTGTTTACACTGGAGCAAAACCGGTGTTCGGTGACATTGATTTAAAAACTTATACGTTGGATCCTGAAACCATAGAAGCATTGATTACTGACAAGACCAAAGCAATAATGCCTGTACAGCTTTACGGTCAGTCTGCAGAGATGGATGCAATCTGCGACATTGCCGAAGACCATGATTTGATTGTAATTGAGGATGCCGCCCAGGCTCACGGTTCAACATTTGACGGCAAAAAAGTGGGCAGTTTGGGGGATATGGCCTGTTTCAGTTTCTATCCGACCAAAAACATGACCACTTCAGAAGGCGGAATGATTACCACCAACAATGAAGAGTTCGTTGAGGAAGCACATATTTTCAGAGCCCACGGGTCACGCGTAAAGTACCACCACGACGATATAGGATATAATTTCAGAATGACTGACATTTCAGCGGCCATAGGTCTTGCACAATTGAAGGTAATCGACGGATTCAACGAAAAACGAGCGGAAAATGCTGCTTACCTCAATGAAGGCTTGGCCGATGTCGATGGAGTCATCACTCCTTATGCAAGGGAAGGCTCAACACACGTATATCACCAGTATACCATAAGGGTTGAAAAAGGAAACAGAGATGACTGGATTGACATTTTAACTGAAGAGGGAATCGGAACAGGCGTTCACTATCCGATACCATTATACAACCAGCCTATTTATCAAAAACTAGGATTTGGCGGAAATTGTCCTAATGCTGAGAAGGTAGCCGACAGCGTAATTTCCCTGCCGGTTCATCCGTCATTAACCAGTGATGATTTGGATTTGGTAATCGAAGCAGTTAAAACAGCTTCCAAAAAAATGGATTAAAAGTCATTAATTTGACTTTTACTTTAATATTTTTTCTACAGTTTCTATTTTCGCATCCAATGTTCTATTTGGCCTGTCACGTCTGTCGTCCACTTTTATCACACTGTAAACACGACCAACATCGACTTCAAAAACAGCTTCCTGCGCTTTAGCTATAACATCGTACAGTTCTTTTAAATCTTCAGCTTCTATCTGCGTTCCCATTCCGGTCAGTTCATAGTGGAGTCCGGAATCTTTGACCACCTGAACTGCGGCAGCCACATAATCCTTACATTCGGTTGAATCGCATCCAACAGGCAATATTGCAAAATCACATGTAATCATATTATCACTCCAAAAAGTTATTTATTGATTTAATTATAAATCATTTGTTATGGCAAAATTCGATAAGGATGAATTCAATCAGATGATTTTTTCAAGAATCAATAATCTGATTTCAGAACATGAACTGATTAGGGAAGGCGAACTGATAGCTGTCGCATTGTCCGGAGGAAAGGACAGTGTATTGACACTGCATGCTCTAAAAAGATATCAGGATATTCTGGACTTTGATTTGGTGGCAATCAGTGTCGATGAAGGAATCAAAGGTTACCGTTCTCATGGAATTGATGCAGCTGTTCAAAACGCTTCCGATTTGGGCATTGAACTCATTCAAAAGTCTTTTCTTGAAGATGAAGGTTTTGCCTTGGATGATATTTATACTAATTTTAAAAGCGCATGCATTCCCTGCGGTGTTTTCAGAAGAAACATTTTAAATAAAACAGCATATGAGCTTGGAGCTTCCAAAATTGCAACAGGACATAATCTTGATGATGAAATTCAGTCTTTTTTAATGAGCTTTGCAAGGGGAGATACTATAAAATTCTCCAAATTCGGTCCGGAGCTTGATGTGATTCATCCGAAACTGGTTCCAAGAATCAAGCCTTTATGGAACACTCCTGAAAAGGAGGTCGGTATGTGGGCCGTTTTAAATGATATTAACATTCATCTGGATGAATGTCCTTACTCTCATCTGTCTTTAAGGGCTAAAATAAAGGAATTTCTGAATGTTAATGAGGATGCCTATCCTGGTATAAAAAATAATATAA
The DNA here is from genome assembly GCF_045603845.1 of Methanobrevibacter sp. Classification (GTDB taxonomy): domain Archaea; phylum Methanobacteriota; class Methanobacteria; order Methanobacteriales; family Methanobacteriaceae; genus Methanocatella. The sequence continues at coordinate 8,068 of NZ_JAZUMY010000079.1, read as the reverse complement.
TGGAGTCATTCAAAAAGATTCTGGTCTTTGAAAATGACATTCCCGCACATCTGAATGAATGTGAAATCTGCGGAGAGCCTACTTCATCTGCTGTCTGCAAGGCCTGTGAGATTAAGGATTTAGTTTCTCAGAATTGCGAAAGCCATGTATGCGATGAATAGGGCTACAAGCACAAATCCTTCTTTTTTATCATATTTATCCTGTGTTCTGGCGAATATGTAACATAATAATGTAACTGCAATCATCAGCACGACATCAATCAGCATATTTGAGTTTACAACAATAGGACTTATTGCACTGCTTGCACCAAGCACAAATAGAATGTTGAAGATGTTTGAGCCTATCACATTTCCTATGATTAGCTCGGTTTCACCTTTTCTTAAAGCGGTGAGTGAGGTCACAAGTTCAGGTAAAGAGGTACCTATTGCAACAATGGTTAAACCTACCAAAGTTTCACTCATTCCAAATGCCATTGCTATATATGATGCGCTGTTAACTACGAAGTCTGCACCGATAACGATTCCGGCAATACCTCCGATGATGTAAACCACGCTTCTTGGAAGGCCCATTTTTGGTTTTTCAACATTTTGGGATTCCTGTGATTTTCCTGCACTGCGAATAAGGTAAATGATGTATATTATAATTAAAACAAGTAAGATAATACCTTCAATTCTTGAAATGTTCCATCCGAACAGGATAAATGCTGATACAATAACTGTAATAATCAGTAAAAAGGGCAAATCGGTGTTCAACACTTTCTTTTCAATTTCAAGTTCATTGAGAAGTGCACATAAACCTATAATCAGCAGGATATTAAACAGATTGCTTCCAATAACATTACTTACTGCCAGAGCATTGCTGCCTGCCAATGATGAAGTGATTGAAACTGCCGCTTCAGGAGCGCTCGTACCGAATGCAACAATGGTTAAACCAACGATTAATGTAGGAATCTTTAAAATTGATGCAATATTGCTTGAACCGTCAACAAAAAAGTCTGATCCTTTGATTAATAATATGAAACCTACAATCAGCAAAACAACCTGAATGCCTAAACTAACGAAATCCATCTAATCTTCCTCTGTATTGATATAGTCTTCACCTAAATCGGTTACAAGAATCTTATCTATCTGATGTCCGTCCAAATCAACGATTTCAAAGCAGAACCTTTCCCATTGGTATTTGTCATTAACGTCAGGCACAGTACCGCTGATACTTAATATGAAACCGGCAAGGGTGGTAAATCCGTCCTCCTCTTCATCGGGAAAGACTTCATCAATGTCAAATAATTCCTTGAATCTGTCAATTCCAAATCTGCCGTCAATCAGCCATGTACCGTCATTTCTTTGGGTAGCTATCGGGTCATCATCCTCATCTATTCCAGGAATATCTCCTACAATACCTTCCAAAAGGTCGTTTAACGTAATCAGACCTTCAACACTTCCGAATTCGTCAACAACAAGGGACATGTGAACATATTCCTGATTTTCCTTGAATTCTTTCAGAAGTTCCAGGGTTTCCAGATTCTCGGATACAACCAAAGGTTCCTTGACGATTGCATTAATGTCAAATTCATCATCGCTGAACATTAATGAAAGGATATCCTTTGCCTGAACAACGCCTATAAAATCATCCAGTTCTCCGGAAGCTATTGGGAAAATTGACCTTTTACTTTCCATAATCTTGACTTTATTGACTTCTCTAGGGTCTTCCAAATCAACCCAAATGATTTCATTTCTAGGGGTCATGATTGATTCGACCTTTTGGTCGTCAAGCTTGAACACTCTTTTGATGATGTCTTCTTCTTCCTGTTCGATGGTTCCTTCGACTCTTCCTTCCTCGATTAGTAGCTCGATTTCCTCTTCGGTAACTGCATTGTCGTTTCTGTTTTCAATTCTCATCAGCCATAAAAGAAAACTGCTTGATTTTGCAAGGATAAAGCTAACAGGTTTTGATATTTTTGAAAGAATCACCATGCTTTTTGCCACTTTAAGGGAAACCCTTTCAGGATCATTTAAAGCAATGACCTTAGGTACAATTTCTCCCACAACCAATGTCAGGTATGTTGTTATGATAACCACTATGGCAACGCTTATCGGTTCGCTGTAAGGAACGAATGAAATCAGTTTTGAAAGTGGTTCGGCAAGCGTTACTCCACCAAAAGCCCCTGTTAATACTCCAATAAGGGAAATTCCTATTTGAACGGTTGATAAAAATTCGTTAGGATCTTCCATCAGGTCAAAAACGATTTGTGCGTTTTTATTTCCGTCTTCTAAATATCTCTGCATTTTTGCTTTTCTAACCGACACAACGGCTAATTCCGCCATTGATAAATATCCGGTAAGTACGATTAAAATTAATATGATAACTATTTCTATTATTTCTCCAGCCATTTCTAACAGACCTTAACTATAAATCACTGGCTTTTATGAATCCAGTGTTTCCATATATTTCGTCCTGCATTTGCTGAACTGCGAGAGATGCATCTTCTCTTGTTTCTGCTTTTTTAAAGATTCTGCGACCTTTGACTTTTATGGTCTTGCCACACACGCATTTTCGGGTGGCAACGCCTTCTTTGGCATATAAAACTCTACCGCAGTCACAACGAAATATATAGTACATAATAAATTTTCCTTAAAATATCGATTATATTATAGATTTTATTTATGTGTATAAAAAACTTTTTATTGATTGGTATCTTTTGAGGTTATTATTTCTCGATTAAATCAGTTTTTCAATCAAAAGGTAAAAATTGGTGGGTGAGGTTATCCTCCGAATATCTGCATGAACAGGGGAATAAAGACTTGTGAAGGCAATATCACCAATGTTGCAATGCTGACGGCCAGATTTGTTCCGATAACGACAAGCAATATTCTGAATATGTTATTGTTCCATAAATCCCTAAAGCTTTCGATATTGGCTAAGTTTTTAATGTCACTTTGCCTTACTTTTCTGGATTTGGCTTCGGTAAGGCCTGAAAACCATCCTGCTGCAAGCAATGGGTGGATAATTGTCAATGGAGCAACTAATCCTCCGACAAGTGCGGACTGGATTTTTGATCCGGAGAGTATTGAACCTAAAAATCCCATTATCATGCTGATTGCAACAAACTCGTACAGGTTCCAGGTTATGTTTATCCCATTAAAATAAGCCAGAAAAAATATCACAACAAATAAAATTGGAATCAGTGCAAGGATTATCTTTGTCCATGGTATTCCTTTCTTGTCATCAATCTTGTTGAGCTCTTCAAGGGGAGGAATCGTTTCCGGATTGTCAAGGTATGCATTTATTCCAGGCTGGTGTCCGGCGCCTACAACTGCAATGACTCTGTCTTCAGGTATCCTTAGAAGGCTTCCTGCAAGATAAGCATCCCTTTCATGGACCAAAACATCATATATTCCCGGAGCTTCGTCCTTAAACATTTCAAGCATGTCTTCAAGATTATCCGGATTTTTCAAGTCTTCAATATCTATTTCCTCATCTTCGGTGTCTGTGGTCAATATTCCAAAGAGGAATTTGATTTTTTCAAAGAATGACATTCTGTTCAATGCGCGCTCCAATGTTGTATTGATATTACGGTCTATTAGCGCAATAGGTATTCCCAGATCTTCTGCCGCTTCGATTGCACCTACCATTTCTGAACCTGGGGCAACGTCAACTTCATCTCCTATCTTGGACTGGAAATAGCTCAGTATTGTCGTTACTAAAAATAACCCTACCTTGTTTTCCTTGATTATTTTGGTAACTGAAATGGTATCGTCTTCTTCTATTCCCATCATGGATTTTTTAAGCTTCGTATATCTTGCCAAATCAAGTTCAACAGCTACTCTGTCCGGCTGAAGTTCATAAATCTTGTCTTTAACTTCCTCTACACTTTGAGCGGACACATGTGCTGTACCGATAATAGTCAAACATTCTCGCTTCATTAATATTACGCTCTTTAAAAAATTGATTATGTTATATTTAACTTACTTATGTATTTAATGTTTTTGTCGTATATTCCAACATTTGCGGTCGAATTCTTTTCAAGGCAGTATGAAATATCATCCCTGTAACCCAGATTTGCAAGCTTGTTTCCGGATGTTGATTCGTAAAATGCCTTTTTCACCAGCTCATCATTTCTGCTTGCAAGTATTGCGGATTGGGCATATTCGCTTATTTCACAATCCTTACAAATTTCTCTTATTTCGCTTATGATTTCACCGGCAGCCAGAAAGTCTTCAATGGCAAATTTTCCCCATACTCCAGCCATTACAACATCAATATGATCGCTTGCCAGTTCAGCGCTTGCCTTGGCAACTGCCTTTGCATTGTTCATGCATCCGATAAGTACTTTGGAGTTCATATTCTCAAGTATTCTGGTGCCGTTGCTCGTTGTCAGAATAAGTATGTCCTTGTCGGTTTTGAATTCATTTAACGCATTCGGTGAGTTTCCAATGTCGAATCCTTCCACTTTGGCTCCCTTGCGCTCGCCGGCAATAATTCCGCCTGTATGATTTTTCAGTTCAAATGCCTCTTCAGGCGTAAAGCAGGGGATTATTTTGCTGAATTTGTCCAAAGCAGCCGTAATTGTTGAGCTTGCCCTCAGCACATCAACCATGACTGAAACATCACTGCTTGAAGTTTCCTCAAAACTCAATGTAATTTTCATAGTTTAGTATATATTGATGTGTTCTATATAATATTATATTATGAGAATCGTTACGACACCAATGTGTGAGGAAGTTGTAAGGCTTGCCGGTATCACTGACTATAAGGTTAACAGGAATCCCGACGAGGAAGAGGGGGATTTGGCGATACTGTTGTCCGAAAGCAAAGTCGGGATGAATTCTTTAGCTATTAAGCTGAACACTCCCAAACAGCTTTTTGAAAGCATCCGTGAAGTTTCCAAGTTAAATGAGGAACTGTGTGATGATGAAATTCTGGAATTCTTTAAGGGATATGAATTATGTCTGAAATACCTGGACAGTCATGACAATTCCCATATAAAAGTAAGGGTCTATTCCAATTTTTTAAGGGATATTATTGTAAATATCGGCTTTGAAATAAATGATAAAGATTATGATTATGTAATTTATCCTGATTACCTGGAGGATAAAGTGGAAAAAACCGATGCTAAATTGGTAAAAATTCCATCACACACAACTGTGGCTAAAAATCCCTTTGAAAGGATTGAAATGAGATATTCGATTTTGGAAAAATTAATATAGATTGAAACCGAAAAATTATATTAATATTGACTTTATGTGAGAGTATTAAAATGTATGAAACATTAACATTTACTGGTGGAGTCCACAAAAGTGAAGAGATTAAGGAACTGATTGAAGATTTAGGAGGGCTCATTCTTCAGGAAAATATTATACAGATGGAAATGGTATTGAATATGGCTGTTCCGTTAAATGATGTGCCTAGAATTGAAGAAAAAGCTAAAGAGTTATTGGGTACTTTAACCGTTGCTCCGATGGCCGGTTCTGAAATAGCTATTGTATCTCCGACACTTGCAAGGCATCACCTGCCTCATGCCGCATGTGACATTTCCGAGTATTTGCGTGAATTCGGTGCAAAGGACAACATGGTAGGTCTTGCAAGAGGTGACGGAAAAGGAACTTCAGGAATTTCCGAAGAGGAAAAGCAGCTGATTGAAGAGCATGACGTAGCTATTTTTGCATTGGGCAGTTTTGAAACCTGCATAAAAACCAAAGCTTTCCTGTATGATGATATTGATATTCCTGTAATTGTAACTGGAGCTCCGGACATTCCTATCGAAGAGCTTCCCGGTGCCGATGCTTATGTCGGCGGACTTGGAAGGATTCCTAGGAGATTGAGAAGAGGTCCTGACGTTCGTGCTTTGGACAAGTTGGTTGAAACTGTTGAGCAGACTTTAAATAACAAAAAACAGGAAATGAGCATGGATCCTCCGTTAGTACCGGCAATTGTTGTTAAAAACTCAATTGAAAATCAGGTCCCTGAAATTAAGGAAGTTATCTCTCCAACACCAGTCACTTCCCAGCTTGACGGGGTACGTGTAAAACTGGATTATGATAAATATCATGAGTCAATAGAAAATGTCGTTATTGACGGTAAAAAGTTATCAGAAATCGCTGATATTAAAAAATCTAAAATGTATGATTACATTTTGGTTAAAATCAATAGTGAAAGTTCTCTTGTTGAGGACTCTAACTAATTTCTTTTTTTTTAAAGCATTCTCATTCCGAAGAAATTGATTGCATCCACCAGGTCGTTAAAGTCTTCAAGTTCTCTTTCTATCACGTTTTCATCGGTCATGTCTATACTCAGCTCGCCGTCCACAGTCAATGTGTCGGGGCCACGACCTACAAGACGTTCAACGCCGTCTTTACTTAAGATTCTTTCGGCATCCAGCTGGTGGACAAATGACCTGCCCGGCAATATTACAGTATCTTTGATTTCACTCAGGTCAATGTTTTCCAAGTCCTCTTTTGTAATGAGGCATGCTATTTCCTTTTCGACCGCAACGACATTTACGCTGTCCACTTCAAGTTTGTCAAAGATCTTTTGAATAAATGGCGCCGCTATTTTTGATGTGATTAGTGTGGCCTCTCCGGTGACCGGTTTGATGAACTGCAGGAATATTTCGTTTTCATCTTTGGCTATTGCAAACGGACCGCCGGTTTCGGGATCGCATAATGGTGTTCCGGTTATTCTGAAGTTGTATTCGCTGTTCAAATCCTTGACCAGCTGGGCAAACTCTTCGACAGGCTGTGATTCATGGCCTTTCAGGATTGGTTCGTTGCCGAGAATCAGTCCTTCATTGAATGTGTTTGCAAATCTCATCAGGATAAATCCCTTTGCGCCCCAGGATTCCAAATCATCACAGGTCTTTCTTAATACGTCCCCGTCATTTACTCCGGGAATTATCACGCTTGCCCCTGTCAGTTCAATATTCTCGCAAAAGATTTTGCATGCATTGAGGGCCTCTTCGGGGTATTTGTCCCTTACCCACTGCTGTCTGAGTTTAGGGTCTGTTGAAAACACGGTAAATGTGGCCTCTTCAACACCGTTGTTGATTAGTCTGTTGGCTATATCGCTGTCGGTTATTCCTTTGCCGCAGCTGTAACCGAGGTGTGATTTTATTGAAAACTGGTTTAGCTGGGCCGTCAGCGTTTCAAGATACGGATAGCAGCTAATGTCTCCCCCTCCGCTGATGTCTGCAATGATGTCGCCTCTTCCCATATTCATCATCAATGCATTTTGAACGGTATTAATCACTTCAAATGGGTTTTTGAATTCGCTTTGAGCATCAGCGACTCCTTTGGAGCATCTTTCACATCCAATTTTATTTGGAAGACAGTGTGCACAGCCAAAAACTTTAATTTCCTTTACCTTCCTGAAGTAACAGTATTTGCAAAATCCGTTACAGTCTTTTCCAGGTATTCCTCCAACATCCGCTACTACATGCATAATCATAAATTTTGTGTTTATTATTATATAAATGAATTTGTCCATGAAAAAGTATTAAAAAAAGTATTATTTATTACAAAAAATATAAAAAGTATTAATTGATTAAAAGTATTAGTTTTGCCGAAATCTTTTGATTTTTCTATTGATATTAAAGTTTAATATGTATGGTTAATTTTAAATAAATTAATTTGTTTAAGGTTCTTTATATTTATTTTAACTTGTTTTAATTTATTTTTAAAAGTATTACTTTCAGTGTTATTTATCCTACATGCAAATAATTATATTATTCTTTATAAACTTTTCTAAAAATTTCTTAGGGTAATCTTTATATTATATCTTAATTAAAGATAAATTTGTATACCATATGGCTGGCTATTTGCAAAAACTTGCTTTGTAGCTTAACTCAATTTGGGGATAGCATTCCCATTGAGAGTGGTATATTAGTTAAACTCTATTTATTTAGGAGGGAAAAAATGGCAAAGTTTGATGATAAAATCGATTTATTCGATGATAGAGGCAATGAAATTGCATCTGGCGTACCAATCGAAGCTATAAGTCCACTTAGAAATCCTGCAATTCAAAAAATTGTTAAAGGTGTTAAAAGAACCGTTGCAGTAAACTTAGAAGGACT
>NZ_JAZUMY010000078.1:0-2100 GCF_045603845.1 Methanobrevibacter sp. | reverse complement strand
GATGCTGATATTGCCATTTATGATATTAATGTTGATGATGTGGACCCATCACAAAGTCCTGAAATCATTGAAAACGCATTTGGAAAAGCAACTGCTGTATACAAAGATGGTAATTTAGTAATTAAAGACGGTGATGTTGTTGCACCTAAAGTACATGGTAGAACTTACTGGATTAATTCTAACTACGATTCTGAATTAGAAAAAGAAGTTCTTCAAGATGTTGAAAGCATGTTTAAACAATATTACTCTGTAAACTTTGATAATTATCCAGTACAAGATAATTATTTACCTCATTCAACCCCAATTGAAGGAGTAATGAATGATTAATTAAGGAGGTTAAAAAATGAGTGAAATCATATTAATACCTAAAGAACAACCAGAAGTTCCTATTGAAGCTAATACTATTACTCCTGATGAATTTGCAGGCAAATCCTTAGAGGAAATTGAAAAAATCATTATTTGGTATGGTAATACTGAAGTACCTCTTTCTGATTTCTTCGAAGTTTCCGGTAAATCAGGGGTTTCTGCTGCCGATACTACAATTATAATTGATGGTGATGTTTATAATACTAAAAGGATTGGTCAAGGAATGACTGATGGTGAAATCATTGTCAATGGTAATGTAAACATGTATGTTGGAGCTGAAATGACTGGCGGAAAAATTACTGTTGAAGGTAATGCCGGTCCATGGGCAGGCCAAAACATGAAAGGTGGAGAACTCACAATCAAAGGAGATGCAGGAGACTACATCGGATCTGCATACAGAGGTGATTGGAGAGGTATGGACGGTGGTGTTTTAACCGTCTATGGTAATGTAGGAAATGAAATTGCAGAATTCATGTTAAGTGGTAAAATCATTATTAAAGGTAATGCAAACATTATGCCTGGTATTCGTATGCATGGTGGTTTACTTGTAATTGAAGGAGATGTTGTTGCAAGGACCGGAGGAGCTATGAAGTATGGTAATATTGTTGTAGAAGGTACCATTAATGAATTTTTAGCAGGTTTCGAATATCTTGGAATAGTAAAAGATATGGAAATTGATGGAACATCTTTCAAAGGTGCTTATTATAAATTCAGAGGGGACAATTGTAACAGAGGTGCAGATGGAGCAATATATGCATCTGTTGTAAACAATCGTCATATTTTACCTTAAGGTGATATTATGGAATATGTAACTAATGTAGTATGTCCATTTTGCGGGACATTATGTGATGATATTGTTTGTAAAGTAGAAGATGGTGAAGTTGTAGGAACCATGAATGCATGTAGGATTGGTCACAGTAAATTTATTCATGATGAAGAGGCTGAAAGATACACCAAACCTATGATCAGAAAAAGCGGCGAATTAACTGAAGTAAGCATTGATGAAGCAGTTGATGCAGCTGCAAATATTTTAGTTAATTCAAAAAGACCATTAATTTACGGATTCAGTTGTACTGATTGTGATGCGCAATCAGTTGGTGTTGAATTGGCTGAAGCAACTCGTTCTATTGTTGATAACACCGCTTCTGTTTGTCATGGTCCTTCTGTATTAGGTTTACAAGATGCAGGATACCCAATCTGTACTATGGGTGAAGTTAAAAACAGAGCTGATGTTGTTATCTACTGGGGTTGCAACCCAATGCATGCACACCCAAGACACATGTCCAGATACGTATTTTCCAGAGGATTTTTCAGAGAAAGAGGTAAAAATGACAGAACTGTCATTGTAATCGATCCTAGAAAATCAGATTCATCAAAAATAGCTGATATTCATTTACAATTAGATTATGATAAAGATTATGAATTGGCTGATGCTATTCGTACAGTTTTAAATGATAAAGAATTGTTATATGATGAAGTTGCTGGTATTCCTAGTGAATTAATCTATGAAACAGCTGAAATTCTCAAAAATGCCCAATTTGGTTGCGTTTTCTTCGGTATGGGTATTACCCACAGTAGAGGAAAACACAGAAATGTGGATACCGCTATTTCTTTAACCATGGAATTGAATAAATTTACTAAATTTACTCTTATTCCAATGAGAGGACATTATAACGTAACTGGTTTCAACCAAGTATGTACTTGGGAAAGTGGTTACCCTTACTGTGTTGATTT
>NZ_JAZUMY010000077.1:0-8784 GCF_045603845.1 Methanobrevibacter sp. | reverse complement strand
GAATGGTTTGTCTGAAGCTAAATTTTCTATCTTTTTTTCGATGAAATTTAGGAGGATTATGTGCCGGATTTTTAAAGAAATTATCAAAAGCACAACTTAAATCCTTAATAGATTGCTGTAAACTGGTAGATTCCATAGCATCCAGATACGGCAATGCTTTTTTAGATTCCATCATCAACTTATTCAAGAAAGTATAAGTAGGCCGTATACTATCATCCTTTTCATATAATGCATTGTATTTACCTAGGGTTTCGTTGTAAGCTTTACGTACACAACCGAAATTTCTATGAAATCCTTCACGCTGCTCACTATTAGGAAGAATTCTAACCACAACACCAACAGTCCAATCATCCATAAAAAAAAACACAACCCATTATTTTTTGTTTACATTTCCAAAACATTCCTAATATTAATTTTTTCTTCAAAAGAAAAAAAAATAAAAGACATTTTTTTAGATTTTATAATATATAATATAATACATCAGCATATAAACAGATTATGCGAGAGCAGTTGAACACTATTCTGCCAAACCCTCGAAAAAAATAGATAAAGTACACTGAGTAAAAAAAAATACAAAAAACAAATGACATATTTTTAGAAAAAAATAACTACAAATACTAAATAAAAATAAAAGTAACCCCCTAAACTCGCCGATTCATCCTCGACTTAAGAAGTCGAGGTATTCTCGCTTTTTTAAGATAAACTTTGTAATCGAAAAGTTCAGATATACTTCGGCGGCAATCCAAAATGTCCGCATCCATTGTAATGAATGAAACAATCTCCTCCAAGGACTTGGTGCATTTGAAACTGTCCAGAAGAATTTCATCATCAGGAGTGTGAATACCCTCACTTTCTAAAATGTCTAGAAAATAAGTATCTTCAAAGTCTTTGTCAAAGGAACATACTTGAACATGATTTAAAAGATTTGTCAACTTATCAGAATATATTTTGAAAGATTTAGACAATTCATCAGATTTGTTTTCGAAAATTGAAATAGCAGAAATATAAGCACCATTTTTAATAAACAAATCCATATAAATATTAAAATTTTTATTAACAATATTATAAAACTTATTTTTACGAAAACCAAAAGGAAATTTTTCATCAGAATATTCTTTTAAAAAATCCTTTTTAATGATATTAATATAACGAAGTATTTCATCATCAGGAATCATATTTGAAAAAACATACTTTTTAATGTAACTCAAAATTGAAAATGAAAGAATTTCCAGATTAGAAATAACATTAAAAGATTCATTTTTAACCAAAATAGAAGTATATCATACAAATTGAATCTTAAAATAGTATTCACATATTTTTCTCATATTATCATCTAATGAAACACTCAAGAATATATTACTATCAAAAAAATGAGATTTCAAATCATTCATATTAATCATCCCTCAGATATGCTCCAACAGTACTGTCGAGTATTCTTTTTTGAGAATCAGTATATTTGTAATTATCATAATGATTAATAGAATCAAAAGTATTATCTATCAAATCAATAATCTCTTTTTCTAGTTTTTCTAAAGAGTATTTGAAAGTCAAACCCCATTTTTCAAAACAAGCATCATAATAAGAATCATGGGCGTATAAACGTAATCCTTTAGCAAATGTGAACCATGAATTGCGAATTGAAGATTTTAACAAAGACCAACATTCATTAATTTTATCACTATCATTAATAAGATCAATTTGTCTAGTTAATGTAGTAAATATTGTTGAAAATTCCCTAATATCATATAATTGTATCAATTTGAGTTGGCATTGCCTGAATAACTTAACATAATCATCCCCAGAAATCATCAGATTATCGTTTTCAGTTTGATTGAAAATACCATACTTGAAAGGATATATGATATCAAAAGGAGCATGATTCTTATAGATATCTTCTGTTAAATCCTTGTAAATGTAATTTCCTTTATCCAGCAAATTTTCGCCCAAATCAATCAATTCTGGAAATTCATCAATAATTTCATATTCTGTGCCCAATTTGATATTGTTAAGTGAAAATAAATTTTTAGAAGATGGGGCAAAATCATTGAATGATTCTGTTATTAATTCACAGTAGGGACCATAATAATACCAGTAGTAAGGCAGTTTATCATATAACGGATGATTGATGCCCAAATCCATTTTAATTTGATATATGATTTTCTGAACAGTGATGTCGTTAATTAACATGCCTTTTTCCTTAAATAAAGATGCAATATATTGTGTTAGCTGTGTGACGGTTTGCTTTTCATTTGAAATCATGGTCATAACCTCAAAAAAATTAATTAAATAATACTTTGTTTTAATGATATATAAAGTTTTTTAATTTATTGTAAAAATAAAATAAAATTAAAAATAATTATTTATTGATAATTCAAATTTAAAATTAGATTTTGATAAAATAAAGTATTAAAAGAATCGCTTCAAGTGTAAAATTATTTTAGGCTTAAAACTATTTCCACATCTCCTAAGCCCAGAACTTCAGCCAGCTCATCAGGAGTTGCATTTATGATTTTACCTATTTTTGTATAGCTCCATGAATGGGACTCATAGAAAAGTGAAATCTGATTGGACTGATACAATACAATGTCTCCGGGAGAAGTTTCGATGTTTTCATCGCTTGTCGGAAGTGAAAATCCCAAATCACCGACCTTTTCAAAATTGCCATAGTCTTCGGCGTCAATTGTGATATTTCCTTCATGCAATTTTTTAATCAATTCTGCTGTGGCAGAGTTATTCTCCAGTTCAATGTCAAAAGTGCGGTTATTGACAGTAATCCTGACGTTATCCTCCCCGGCAGAAACACTGGAAACAGCCATCAGAAAAATTATTGAAAATATGAATAATACTTTCCTGTTAATCATGAAAATCACTTTCTAAAGAGTGCAGACATTCCTGCAATCAGAATCAGTATGGAACCGAAGATTCCCAAGTGCGGAGTTCCAATTAACACTAGAATGGCGGCAATGATGAATCCGACACCTGCAACTTCAACATCCCTGTCAACATAAAATGAAGCCAGAAAACCTAAAAGAGCACCCACTATTGATATGATGGCGATGAATGAGTTTCCCTGATGCCCTCCGCTTTCAATGAAGAGTATGAATGATCCGGAAATAATGCTTAAAAATGAACCGAAAACACCTAACAATTGTTCGAATCTTCTGGATGTTGTTCTTATTCTTTTCATAATATATTATTTAATTTGCATTTTATTTATAATTATAAGTCAACTATTGCCTTTAGCTGAACCGTGTCGGTGATGCTGACTTCCATTTGGTGGAATGTGATTGCCTTGATTTCACAGTTTCGCTCATGCTTGTCCCAGTCAATCTCTTCGCCCCCGATAACTGCCTTTAAAGAATAATCATCCATGATTTGCACTTCAAATTCGCTGAATAGCATGAATTCAACCTCATGATAGAACAATAATTCCTCCAGGTAGTCGTATAAAAGAGACACGTTGTCTTCAGAGCTTATTTCAAAAGTTATTGATTTGGTTGGTGTAATATTATCTGTATTTGATATTATGTTAAACATTGCAAGTCCTGCATTTTCAAAGGCTTCATTTAATGTATTGCCGTATGCATAAAAGCCAATGTCTGCTGTAACGTCAAAATATTCGAATTTTTTCATGATTTTACCTTCAAAATAATACTGTTCAAATGCTCTCTAGCTCTTTGCTTATATATGGATATCAAACAACTTAAATATAGTGATGTGATATTATGTTTAAAAATATTAATACTTCAAAAAGAGCAGATTTAAGAAAAAAAACTTCAATTATAGACGAAATCGCATATTCTAATATTGATATTCAAGTTTGCATGGTAACGCTCGCTGTATTTTTAGTGTTACTTTTATCTGTGCTCTCCGTTGCGACAGCACAAAACCCATATATGATTTAAATGGGACATAAGTATAATTAGATTAATACCAAACCCTTAAAGCTATTAATGCAGAAGGCGTTATCATTGCAATTAGTCTAATTTTAAATACAAAACTAACTTCCGTCAAAGATATACAGGTTTAGATGTCAAAATCGTCAGGGTTGAAGCGAAGGATAATTTCACGTGAATTTCCTCGTGAACCTGATCCTGTATACTTTGAATCAATTAACCTCAAAAATTCCAGTTTATCCAGAGTCCTTTTGAATGAGGAATAGCTTACCTTTTCTTTTTCACGGAATGCATCGCCCAGAGTACCTACAAGGACATTTTTCTCGCTGTCTATAATCAGTTGCATCAGGCTTCTTTCAATGTCAGTGAGTGAATCCAAAATTTGGGCAGTGTTTACTGAAACCATGGAGTCGGTTGCCTTGCTGAAATGCTCTACAGTTATTTCACGGGATGCCTCGGCCTCTGCAATGTTTCCGCATGTTCTTAAAAGGCTGATTCCGGTCCTTAAATCACCGTTTTCATAGGTGTATGATGCAACCTCTTCCAGAACGTCATCACCGAGTACGTTAGGATAAAATCCTGCATTGACCCTGTCTTTGAGGATATCTTTGATTTCTGAGTAAGAATAAGGTGGAAATGTTATTTCCTGCGGGATGAAGACAGTATTCACGTTCTTGTCAAAAGCGTATCTGAATTCCAGATCAGACAATATTGCAAAAATAGCTGTTTTTACTCCAGGATATTCTTCATATGCCCTTAATATATCATAGAATAATTTGTTAGCATTGTTGCTCTGGAACAGGTAATTGACGTCATCGAATGCTATGATTAATGACTGGCCATTTCTTTGAAGTTCCAGCATGACCTTTTCATATATTCTTGCAAAGGGAACGCCCGTTTCAGGAGGCAGGAATCCGAAAATCTTTTTGTGAACCTGAGATATTATTCCGAAACGTGTTGTGTGCAGCTGGCAGTTGACATAAACGCAGACTACCTTTTCGGTATTTTTCTCAACAAGTTCATATACCTTTTTTATGGCTGTAGTTTTACCTGTTGCAGGTGAACCGAGCACCACTGCATTTGAAGGCTGGCCTCCACGCATTGCAGGCCTTATTGCCATTGCCATAGCTTCCATCTGCCTGTCCCTGTAATTGTAATTCGGAGGCAGGTAATCAGGATCAAAAGCGTTTATGTTTTGAAAAAGACTTTCATCATGCATTAATATATCTTCAATTCCCATAGTATCTAATTTGTATTTAACCATTAAAAAAACTATTCTTTCAGGTTGATTATCGTGACGTTCTCGTTTTCGATTACCCAGTTTGTCAGCTTTTCGGCATACTGGAGTTTTTTGCGTTTGATTTCATCTGCAGGTCCGACAATGTCAGGCATGTTCGGCCTTGAATATTTGGTTACTATATCTCCGAAATCCATTCCGGCAAGGGTGACTTCAGATGCTCCTAAAGCCACTGTTAAAAACAGCGCCCTGTCACCGTCGGTAAACCCTCCGAAATTATATAGGTTACCTACAGGCTGGGCCTGGGTTGTTCCAAGGACATTTGTGAAAAATGAAGGTATCTTAACAATCTTGTCCATGTTGTCACCGTGGGCATGAACGACTATGTTTGCCCCTCTCAAATCGGCAATGAGAATATCGTCAAGGTTTCCATCGAGATCTGTTACGACAATATCCGGAGCGATTCTTTCTTCGATTAATGCAGTTGTAGCACCGTCAGCAGCCACTAAAACATACTCTTTAAGGTCATGGCTTTCCTTAAGCTGCTGGATGTGATCCTTAAGTGATGGGCCTGCACCGAAAAGAATGAACTTGTCTGAAAAACCAACTATTTTACTTAAATCTTCGAGTGTTAAACAGCCCTCCTGGGATAAAATCTCATCAAATACTTGGGCACATTTTTCATCATCTTCACGGGAAAATCCAAAGTCATCAAGAATTTCCTTATAATATATACTCCACTCACCAAATTCCATGTTCTTACCTCAGTTATTAACGATATTAATATCTTTGCCAGTTATATGATTATATAATTTTGCAATTTGCCTTAATGTGAAACCCACCAGGAATGCTGAAATGACCGTTCCTATATTTACGCTTGCAAATGGATTAGTATAGAAGAAAACACACATCAGCAAAGCTATGGCGACCATTGTGGTGTCAAATGCAATCTTGATTGATGAAAACCTCCAATCTGTGACTATCGCTACTGATTCCACACATCCCTCACCCGGAAGCGGCGCAATATCGGCCGGCATGTATATGAATATTCCGAGAGCTATCAGAAATATGCTGACAAATATCAGGGCAACATTAACAATGAGATTATCCGGAATGTTCAATGAATAGACAATAAACAGAGCAACGTCAGTGAAGTATCCGAACAGGAAGCAGTTAACAAACTGTAAAAGTCGTTTAGGTCTGAATCTGGACCTTAAGACAATCATCTGAATGAACACCAGTGCCGCATTGAATATTACCGTTGCAATTCCGATGTCAATGCCGGCGCATAATGCAAGGGAATATGAAATTGAACTGATTGGAGTCGTTCCGAATGTTGACTTGATGGAAAAGGCAACACCAAGAGACATAATAAATAAACCAAAAACAAAAAGGCAAATTCTTTTAATCATCACTACTTTTATATTGATTAAGATATTTAAATCTACATCTTTTTCAAATCGACGTTGTTTCCGGTAATCCTTTCGTTTATCTTATGGATGTATTTGACTGTCGTTCCGATGAAAAGCGCTCCCAGGATTGTTCCAATCCCGACGCTTCCGAAGCTTCCCAGAAATACATAGCTCAGGATTAATGCTGATGCGACAACCGTTATGTCAAAATAGACCTTTATTCTGGAAAACGGCCTTCTGGAAACGATTGCTATTGCCTGTGTCACCCCTTCAACTGAAAGGGGAACAATATTTGTCGGAACATAGAAAAATAGTCCTAAAGCTATGAAGAATATTGACAATACCGACAATACCAAAGCGAATGCAAGATTATCGGCAGGAGGGATAAAATACATTAATGAGACTGAAAAGCTTGTGAATGCTCCGAAAAGAACACCAACGAAAACCTGAAGGAAGTGCTTTGGCTTGAAGTTCCTTCTTAAAAGAATCAGTTCGATAGCTACAAGAAATGCATGAAATATGAATGTTGCAACGCCTATTTCTATTGCCCAGATAAGGCTCATCGCATATGGTATTGAGCTTACAGGAGCTGAGCCCAAATCGGACTTTATGGAAAATGCAACACCTAAAGTGATTAAAAATAAGCCAAAAATATAGTTAAAAATGCGTTTTAATGTTAATTTCTCACCGCTGAACTCCATACTTATTTATTTAATAAAACATCCTATATAAAGAGATATCAGCACAAAAATGTACATTAAAAACGGAAACAAAATTGCCGACTATAATATTTAAAAAGTATAAAAATCAAACATTTAATTAGGTTTAGAAATGCTAAATCTTTTTTATTTAATGGAGGAAATTTAATGGATGATATTTTATTAATGCTTCCTGGTCCAACAACAGTAGACCCTAGAGTTTTAGCTGCAATGTCAAAAGCTGTTGTAAATCACAGAGGAGCAAAATACGGAGAAATCTTAACTGAAACTACAGAATTAATGAGTAAAGTATTCCAAACCCCAAATAAATCTTATTTATTAACTGGATCAGGAACCGCAGCCATGGAAACCGCAATTGCAAATACAGTTGCACCAGGTGAAAAAATATTAAATGTAGTAGGTGGTAAATTCGGTGAAAGATTCATGAAAATAGCAAACACACACGGAATCGAAACCCAGGAACTAAGCGTTGAATGGGGAACAGCAGTAACACCAGAACAAATAGAAGAAACATTAGACGCAAATGAAGACATAAAAGCAATAACTGTTGTTCACAATGAAACATCCACCGGTGTAGCAGCCCCAATTAAAGAAATTGGAAAAGTAATGAAAAATTACGATGCATTATACATTGTAGACACTGTATCCTCATTAGGAGGAGATGAAGTTAATGTGGAAAAATTCGGTATTGATGTTTGTGTAACAGGATCACAAAAATGTTTAGCAGCCCCACCAGGAATGGCAGCCATAACATTAAATGATGATGCATGGAAAGCTGTTGATAATGTTGAAACAAACACATTCTATTTGGATTTAAAAGCAGCTAGAAAAAGTGGAGATAAAAACCCTCCTGAAACCCCATACACACCATCAGTTTCATTAACATACGCAATGAATGAAGCTTTAAAAATAGTTATGGAAGAAGGATTGGAAAACAGAGTTGCACGCCACCACAAAGCAGCAAAAGCAAGTGTAGCAGCAGTAAAAGCACTAGGCTTGGAATTATTTGCTGATGAAAAAGTATCCTCTGCAACAGTAACCGCAGTCAAAATGCCTGAAGGAGTAACTGACGCAGAATTCAGAGGAACAACAAGAGACAAATATGGTGTGGAATTAGCCGGAGGACAAGACCACCTAAAAGGAAACATATTCAGAATAGGACATATGGGATGTATATCCTACAAAGAACTGGTACAAACATTCGCAGCTATTGGAATGACCTTAAAAGGTTTAGGTGCAATTGAAGACTCAGGTGCAGGCGTTGCATCAATCACAGAATCATACTTATGATTCTAACCACCACCATTTTTTAAAAAACATTATAATCAAAAAAAATACTCTCAGAAAGAATATTATGCTTTTTAGAGAAATATAACCCGCATATTCACCATAAAATAAATATAGGTTAATTTAAAATTACCTACCGGCATTTATTATCAATAATTACCCAAATACTTCATTAAATAGCATAGTGCAATATTACATAACATTTGGATTTAAATGGAAAATGTGTAAAATAA
>NZ_JAZUMY010000076.1:0-7676 GCF_045603845.1 Methanobrevibacter sp. | reverse complement strand
TATCAACATTAGCCAACTCTTCCAGCGGCTTTTCACAGGATGTGATTGCCTGTTTGAATGCAACTATAGCTTCATTTTTAGAATTTATGTCATTGGTCAAATCCTCTATCTTAGTGGAAATATTATCCAAGAACTCATTAGTGGTATTTCCCAATTTCTTCAAGTCATCGACTTCGACAAGGTCTTCTTGGGATACTCCATAATCAAGCAATTTTTCTTTAGAAAGAGAAAAGAATTGTTCAATGTCGTTTCTGTCAGATTCTATTCCTTTTAAAAGATCTTTTTTATCTTTTTCAAGCTGGGTTATTGTAGCTAATTGCTTTTCAAATTCAACCTTCTGATTGTTCAATTTGGATATGTTTTCATCAGATTTTAAATAATCATTATACCCCTGTTTTTTAGCGTGAAGTAGTTTCTTTTGCTCCTTGATTGAATCTATCTTATCTTCAAGTTCAATTTCGGATTCCTTAAGATTCTGTATGCTTACGACTGATTTTTCAAAGTCAAGATAAACATCCAATTTAGAGACATACTTTTCCAAACGAGTGATTTCCTCTTCGGCTTCACGTATCTTATCAAGGTTTTCCTGAAGAACCCTCTTGTCATTTTCAAGTTTTTCCAAAGTTTGCTTTTCATTAGTAAGATTGTTCATCTGAGTTTCGTAAATTTCCTTTTCACGTTCCATATTACGTTTGCTTTCTGAAATCTCTTCAATCAACTGTTTTACTTCCTCGATTTGTGATTCCAATTCATGGCCTCTATTTTTCAACTGGTTTAACTCATCTGTTTTGGCATCATATTCTTCCTGCAGCGCATCCTTGGAATATAGCTTTCCCTTAATTTCTGATAATTTGTTTTCATATTCACTTATTAAAGGAGATAAATTTTTCCAAGCGGTTTCAAGTGAATCCAAACCGAGCAATTTGCCTATCAATTTCTTTTTCTCAGCAGGCTGCTTGTCTACAAGCTCTGAGATTTCACCCTGTCTTACATAAATAGCATTCAGGAACAAATCGGCGTCCATATCCAAAATTTCCCTGACATAAACAGAAACCTCCTTGTCACCGGAACAAAGAGCCATGAAATCACCGTCACTTGATGTTTTAGTTAAAAGTCTTGAAGTGGATTTGGATTTGGTTTTATCCCTAACAATCCTGTATTCCTTACCTCCGGATACAAAATCAAGCTCAACGCTCATTGCATCGGTATTGTTGCGAACCAGATCACTCAGTTTTCCGGAAGTGTGCTGTTTGAATAAAGCGAAACTAATACCTTCAAAGATGGAGGACTTACCGGCACCATTTTCTCCGACAATAACAGTGATTCCTTTATTAAAGTTGATAATTTCAGTTCCATAGGATTTAAAATTCTTTAATTTCAAACGTTTAAAAATCATTTTCAATCCTCCTCTTCTTCAGCAGAAAATTTTTGTCTGTAAAATTCATCAATCAGTTGTTTAGCTTCCTCATTTTTATCTTTTGAAAGCAATGCATATAAATCAGAAGCAAATTTCGTAATGTCCTCATCATCATAACTTTCCAGTCTGGAGGCCAAAACTTCTATAGGACCCAATGCATTTTCCTTATCAATTATCAGATCAATGTTTTCCTCACCAGGAGTTATGAACTTAGGCCTTACCATCAATGTCAAGTCATCAAGTTCCTCGTTAATCAGCTCATAGGCCTCATTGGTTGATGTTACATTGTTTATTGTAAGATTTATGATTGGCTTTTTGTCAAAATCCTTGATCGTATTTCTAATCAGTCCTATTTCGCTATCCAGATTTTCAAAATCAATTGTTTTGTCTATGAATTCACGAGGCAAATCAATTTTGATTCTTTCAACTGAAGGCTTTTTGGAATCCAAATCAACAATCACAAACCCTTTTCCGTTTTTTCTGAAATCATCAAGCTCTGAGGTTTTCCATACTTCACTTGATCCGGGATAGACCAATTTGCCTTTTCCAAAATCATCGTTTATATAGTTGTGAAGATGTCCCATCGCATAATAGGTGAAATTATCCGGAACTTCCCCAATCTCCAATTCATACTGCAGATTGAAATACTTGTCAATTCCCTGGTGCAGTACCAGTATGGACTTTTCATGATTGGCTGCCTTTTTGGACAGTTCTGTTAACTTGTTTTTCAAAACCTTGTCCTGTGAAGAGGAATGGAATGGAAAACCTGCAATGAAAACATCCTCATACATGTAATTGGTGTTAATCGGACTGATTACTTTCAAACCAAACTTTTTAAATAATACCTGTGGAGGAATGGAGCCCTGACGCATTGCAAAGTCATGGTTTCCGGCTATTGCAAATATTGGAATATTTGCATTTTTAAGTTTTATCAGGCCTTTCTGAAAAGTTAAAAGAGCCATTGGAGATGGCCTTGAACTGTCAAAGAGGTCCCCACTATGTATTACAAAATCGACTTTCTCTTCTATTATTCTATCAATAATCTTTTCAAACACTTCATAAAAGTCTTTTTCTCGTTCATATAATCCGAATTGACGATAACCTAAATGAGTGTCTGCTAAATGTGCAAATTTCATTATATTACCTTTTTTAAATTTTGTATATAACCAATTTAAACACTTGTAAAGTATTTAATTAATGTATAATTTTAATAAATTAATATTTAAGGTTTATGTTACTCTAAGAGCAATATTGCCCCCAACTAATAATTATAACAACCTAAATCATCCAATTCCTGTTCCTGGCGTTTAAGCTCATCATCCTCTTTTTTGTTGAAGTTGGCCAGTTCACCGATAATGTCCAAATCGCCACCTGTACGGCGACCTTTAAACTCATCTATTTTAACCAAAGTAGGAACTTTAGTCATTAATCCAAGAACAATAGCTTCACCGACATTTAAAGACGGCAACTGATCAATCAAGTCTTTGGACAATGATTCTGAAGCGGACTGAACATGTCTCTGGTCTTCAGGTTCAACAAGACGCAGGATTATCATGTTGTTCATTTGAGACAATGCATCATGGTCAACTGTCTTTGGAGATTGGCTGACCAGACACAGTCCCAAACCGAATTTACGTCCTTCCCTTGCAACCCTCTGAATCCAATGCTTGGACTGTGAATCACGTTTGTTCGGAGCCAGGATATGTGCTTCTTCAATGACATAAAATACAGGATGGTCTAAAGTATCATCAGAACGGCCGTGAACTGCATTTTTCCTTCTTTGAAGAGAATTTCTCATGATATGGCTTACAAGCACTTCAGCAACAGACTCATCAGTCTGGCTTAAATCCAGCACATTTGCATGACCTACCTTGATGCTGGTTAAGATATTGCCCTTATTGCTGTCGAACAAGTTACGGTACTTATCCATTGAGTCCTCAACCTTGTTTATGACATCTATTATCCGTTTATCTGTTCTGGTGGAAATATTGCCTTCATCATCATATTCCACATCCTTATACAAAACATCGACAATCAGCTGCAGGAACTCAGAAGTGTGGGATGTTCCTTCACTGACGATTTTCTGGGCCTTGTTGAATGCCTGCCTGAAAAACCTTTCCTGAATGACTGCTGAATTTGGAATGCTAACCAGTCTTTTGATTTCATGAAAATTCATGTATTGGGGATTAATTTTAGGCTGAATAACATTGACATTTCCATTCGGGAATTTTGCATCCCTGTACTCCCCATGCATGTCAAATACAAAAACGGGAACATTGTATCCAAGCAACTGGTCAATAAGCACTGCAACAGTGTTTGATTTTCCAGCACCAGTCATGGCCAGAATTGCCAGATGCCTGTTTAAAATCGGATTTGCCTCCACATTAACTTCAATGTCGCTTTGATTGACAAGGGTTCCCAGCTTTATAGGATTGGTTACTTTAAAGACATCGTTTAATATTTCCTTACCGGCAAGGGTAATCGGCGTTCCCGGAAGTGCGGGGGTTCTAGGCAGCCTCAAATTGTCATTAACATCCCCCAAAAGCTTAACCTTACCTTTTATGTAATAATCCTTTCCGCCAATACGGGCAATGGTCTGAATGGCTTCAACATCATGCAAATCAATGTTTAAAGCATCATTTCCTCTTACCAAGCTTTCAACCATTCCCAAAACCTTCTTATTGTCATACTCGACAATTACATATTCCCCGACCTGAGGCATCTTATCTGAAATAAACGTTAACTCTGATAATGATATTTCACCAACACAATAACCTACTACCATTTTTATCACTTCTTCAATTGTTCCCTGTTTGTTGTTTCATAAATTCGACTAATCTTTAAAAGCTCATCCACATGTTTGTTTGTAATAACAACATCATTATGAGCTTTATTGAGCAAATACGGATATCCTTCAGCGGAATCCCTTTTAATAATTTCAATAATTTCAGTTATCATATCATCGTCCTCTTCAACATAGTATGGAAGTTCCACTTTCAGGACATTCTTATTCTCCTTTAGCCTTACATAAAATATTGTAAACCATAATTCATTGAAAAAATCATTATAAATCGGAAAAGGAACTGCAGTGCTGTCCTTTACTTTCTTATGGATTATCCTTGAAATTCCCTGTTTTTCTGTGAGCTGGTCAAGTATTCCAATGTCCGGAGCCTTGCTGTGAAACAAATCATTATTGGATGAAGTTTTGGATATGGAAATGATTTTTTTATTTTTCTTTAAAACTTCCTTTAAAACCAGCAATTTCTCTATTGATGAGAGATATAAGTTATATACATCATCACGTTCATAATCCCTGAAGTGGTCACTGCCCTCTCCTGACACGTGGGCATAAATCCTTCTTTTTACATTGGGAAAGGACAAATCCAAACTGGACAGGTCATTGATATCATCTTCAAATAACTTCAACTCACCCGGACTTAAGTTTTTCATGTCCGAAGGCTGTTTTGCCCCTTTAGGATAATGATTTTGAAGATCGCCTAAAATGGATCCGTCAAAAAGATAATAATCCACATCATATTCGTTTATTGCCTTCAGGCAACATTTAAGCTCGAAAATCGCCATGTAATTTGGAATCAATTCCCTTAAAAAAGGAATATGATCCATCTCGAATATTTCAGACTGTTCAATATTTTTCAAACCGCCGTCATAAATAAGAGCTTCAGCGGATACTGGACAATAGTTGAACATAAGAAACTTTTTAATGTTGAAACTTCCGTCACCTGCAGCAATTGAAAACTCCTTCTTGCTTTTAGCAAAGGGCTTATCGAACCATTTACCCTCCAAAGTGAAATCCTCATTTTTTTCTGGCTCTGGTTTAAGATATATTCTATTATTAAGTGCTTTAATATATAGAGACTTTAACATAATATGTAATATGTTAGTATATATAAAAAAAAGTAGTGGTAGAGCAGTTGACCACTAATCAATTGAAGCTTTTAGGATAGCTCCAGTTAACTCTTGAATTTTAGATTTGACATCATCAGTTTCTTCTACAATAGTGCCTGTAACGATAATGTCTCCGCCAGCTTTTGCAGCAGTGTATGCTACTTTAGCATCACGGATACCTCCACCAACAACTACAATCATATCATCAGTAGCTCTTTTGGTGTATGCAACCATTTCAGGAGGAATCGGCTTGTCTGCACCGGATCCCGCTTCAATATAGAAGAATTTCATTCCCAAAAGTTCAGATGCCATTGCATAAACTGCAGGTATTTTTGGCTTGTTTCTTGGAACAAGTTTAGCGTCTCCAACCCAGCCGACAGTTCCGCCAGGTTCTGCAACCATATAACCCATAGGCAATGTTTCGATTCCTGATTTTTTAACAGCAGGTGAAGCAAGAGCCTGTGCACCGATAATCCAGTAAGGATTGTTGGAATTAAGATAGCTCATAAAGAATATCGCATCTGCATATTTACTTACACTACTGGTATTTCCAGGGAAAATGATTATAGGAACAGCAATGTTTTCAGACAATATTTTACATGTTTCATCAACACCGATATTGTCAACGGTAGATCCTCCAATCATGATTCCGTCAGTTCCACCCTCAATAGCCTGAGTTGCAATTTCCAAAGCTTCTTCAGGTGTCTGTTCATCAGGGTCAATTAATGTGAAATGAATTTTCCTTTCTTTTAGTATGTTTCTAATATATTCTTCAACATTTTTCATAAAAATAAGTTTATTTAAAATTATATATTAATGCTTTGATATTTTAATAAAAATAAGAAATTTAAAAAAAATAGTAAAAAAGAAAAGAGAATATGTCTATCCTCTTGGTTCTTTAGCTTTGTATCTTAAACCTTTGTAACCACATTTTCTACAAGTTGTTGCACCAGCAGGGTTACGAGCGTTACATTTTAAGCAGATTTTAATATTGAACATTCTGTTTTCTGCTTCTTCGAATCTAGCCATTAATAACTCCTCCTTATAATAATGAAATCAAATGAAATAATCGTTATGAAGAAAATAAGATATTTCAATAATCATAACTATTAATAAATTATATTAAATTAATAGTATTTAAAGTTTTAGATATTTTCACTAATTTACTTGCAAAAAATTAGGAAAACTGAAAAAATAAACCACTCATGAACTTCTAATTGACTTTATTTGGAAATAAGATACATCCAACAATTAAAAAGTTCATTTTGAAATTGCAAAATTAATTAAATTAATTGACCATTCAATATATCAGATAGAAATTAGTATGACTATAAGAATTAATGACTCCATAATCAATTTAAAGCAATCGAAATTTTCATCGAAACAAAAAAGAAGGAGTTAAAATTTAACACCCATTAAATACTTATTCTTTCCTACATCTTAATCCTACACCAGCAAATAATAATGCCCTAGCCAATAAAACTAATGGATTACCGGTTGTTTTGGTGTCTCCTTTGTTAAGGATAGTAACTGTAAACTCTACCAGATCACCCAAATCAGTTTAGATGGCCTGAATTTTATCAAAATTTTTTCTAATTTTTCTTATTTATTATTTTTTCCTTATTTTCCATAGCAGTTTTATTATTTTCATCGATGTCTAAAACTTCATCCAATAGAGATAATGCTTCATTATATCTTTTTAGTTTAATCAGAAGTATTGCTTTATTATTTAATGTTAATACATTGTTTGGATTAATATTTAATGAATTATCATAATAATTTAATGCTTCATCATATTTTCCCATATATTCTAACGATACGGCAATGTCATTAATAGTATTTGAATCATTTTCAAAATACAAAACATGTTTATAACATTCAAAAGCCCCTTCATACTCCTCTTTTTCCAATAAAATATCTCCTTTTAACTTAAAAATATCAGCTTGATTAACATCAAATTTTATTGCCCAATTACAAAACATCAAAGAAAAATTATTTGCACGATTATAAAATAAATTAGCTAAATTATACAACATGTCTTCTATTTTAAAAAAAGATAAATAAACTAATAATATAATCATTATTATAAAAATTAACCAATCTTTATTATAAAATGAAAAAAAACAATTTAACAACAAAGCTAAAAAAGTAATATAAGTTGCCAAATTATTATCAAAAAAGTACTGAATGATAATATAAACAAAGACTAATGTAATAATTAATAAAATGATAATATATTCGAAAGAAAGACCTTTCGAACAATAGAAAAAAACTAAAAATATAATTGGAATAATATATAATTTATTAAAATCCATAAATTAACCCCCCAATATAGTTTGATTAATAATTATAC
>NZ_JAZUMY010000075.1:0-16679 GCF_045603845.1 Methanobrevibacter sp. | reverse complement strand
ACTATTTTTTGGTTTTTTATTTAACCATTTTTGAGTATTTTATTTAACTATTTTTTAATAATATATTTTACTATTTTTTAATAATATATTTTACTATTTTTTAATAATATATTTTACTATTTTTGAGATTTTTATTTAACTATTTTTGAGTATTTTATTTTACTATTTTTGGGCATTTCATTTTACTATTTTAATATTCATTAAATTCTTTGAAAAATAGTATGAAGCCCAACACTACTCTGTTGGGACTTCATCATTACTCCTGTTGCTGTATTCAAGCAGTCTTCCGACATGACGGGTTTCAAAGAACATATCTTTTTTAGCCATGATTATAATAACTGTAAGCACTGTTATTACTATAGTCTCCAGGCACTTGGTCTCAGGGGTCAGCGCAATTTTTTCCTGCATGAAATTGACGAAGAAATGAAATATCATACAGGCCAATATCGAACGATCGCTTTCAAGATAGACCCATGTAATGACAAATCCCATAGGAATTCCGCTTGCAAAAAAGTTAACCACATAAAGAGGATTAACCATAAGTCCCGCCTGATAGGTTCCCTGAATGAATATTAAAGGCAAATGCCACAAAGACCACAGCACTCCAAAAATCATGGATTCCCAAAACCAGTTCATATAGTTGCCAATAGAATCCTCACAGTATCCTTTCCATCCCACTTCCTCAATTATCGAAGCAATAGTAATTGTAATAAATGCTCCAGCTATTCCAACACCGGTAAAAGAAAAGCTTTCAGTAAAGGAAAACTGGTTAATTGACTGTCCGAATGGCAGTGACAGCAGGATAGAACAGACTATTACAATGGCAAATACAATCACCGCCCAAACTACATTCAGCCATTTTACCTTGTAAAAGCCGATGATCTTATTTTTAAAGTCTTTTTTAAGTGCATCTGATCCTGATAACATGATGAAAACTGTAGACACAATGGCCGGAGCCATAAGACCTATGAGCATGAGCAACGGACTGATGCTTTCAGGCAAATAGATTGCCGGAATCCAAAATATCCAAGTAAAAAGATAGGCCAGAGCAAAAAAGAGAATCGGTTTATACTTGTAGTTTTGTGTACTGTTCACTCGACCGCCTCCATATCGCTTTTATCAATAAGATCGTTAATGAAACCCATAGTTCCGCTTTCTGCCCCGAGAAGTTTTTCAGTCATATCTATAAACACGCAAATATCCTTTTCGCTGAAATTACCTTCATTAAACGTGGCGTCACTGATTATAAGAAGCATCTTAACGCGCTCAGCTATATTTTCACATTCAAAGATGCCTCTCTGCACCCCTTCACTTATAACTTCAGATAATAATGGAGTGATAACATCAATCAGTTTTTGTCTGACTTTATAGTGCATCAGCACGTTTTCCGGCTGGAAAAGAGCGTTCTTTACAGGCTGTTCAGCTTCTGTTGGTTTCATAGATGCAAGTATTCCGACTATTTTTTGAGGTACTGAAATATCCGTTGCGATGACCTGCTCTGCCATTTCTCTTTCGCTGTCAATCATCATGTCTATGACTTCTTCAAGCATCTGCTCCTTACTTTTGAAATAGTAGTAGTATGTGCCTTTGGCAATCTGTGCTTTTTCTATGATTTCATCAACACTAGTATTCTCATATCCCTTTGTTAGAAACATATCATAGGCTATGTTTAACAGCTCTTTTTTCCTTTTTTCACCTTTTTTCATAATATGCCACCAAATTGACCATCAGTCTGTTTTTATGTTGAAATTAACTTCATATTATTGTAAATAATTTTTCGACTGTCAGTCGGTTTTTTTTGTTTTTAATCTTATTATGAAAATTATGATATATAAATATTTTCTCTGGTGTGATTAGATATGGCTTGAAAAAAATAACTTATCATAAAAAAAGAAAAAGAAAATGGAATTTATAAAGTCACTTTAAGCGTATTGTAATACAATCTGTCCTGATAGTTCTCAATACAGAATGCTGTTACAACCCTATAAAGTCCATTGTTTAATTTTATATTTAATTTTGCATAACCTGTCTGGTTAATCTCACGAATATATGATTGGCCGTTTATTTTAAATGTGACTTGACCTGAAACTATTGGGTTTCCATTAACGTCGGTTACTTTTACTGTAAAGGTTGACTCATTTCCAACAGTTGAGTTTATGAAATCTATACTGACTGCCATATTATATACGAAAATGTCATTGTTTCTTGTGATATCACCGTAGCTAGTGACAACTGTGTAAGCGCCCACAACTAGATTAATAGCCAAACTCGCCTCACCATTGCTGTTGGTACTTCTGGTGTAGGTAACTCCATTAACTGCAAACGAAATCGTAGCATTGGATAGGGCCTTACCTGAGCTGTCGCATAATCTTGCCCGGAATCTGGATTCGTCCTTATAATACATCTGCAAATCAGCTGTCGTAAGCTGTGAAATAACAGTGATTGTGTTATCCGCACTATAGTTTTCACATTGCGTGGTTATATTATAGCTTCCCTCGCCAAGATTGATGTTCAGCCGGGCCTCACCGGATGCATTTGTCAGCCTTTTATAGGTAGCATTGTTCAATGTGAAATATACGCTTCTGTTAGCCAACGGATTTCCCTGATTGTCAACATATTTGGCAATAAAATGACTGTCGTTTTTATATATTTTAACCAAATCACCTGTAATCAGCTGTGACAATACAGTAATCGTTGAGTTAACGTATGATGGCGAATAAATGCTTGACTCATCATAGGCCGCACTTACACGATAGACTCCAGGATTCAAGTCAATATTAAGCACTGCCTGACCGCTGCTGTCGGTCAACAAATCAAATGTCTGATTTATGATTTTAACACTTACATGCTGGCCGGACAATGCCTTTCCATATATATCAGTTAAGGTAACTGCATACTGGGAATCGTTCATATAGTATTTCGTCAAATCCTCGGCAGACAATACTGTAGCGTGACTGTCGAAGTCGTTCATATAATCCTTGACCATTATGGTTGAGGCATAGCTGCTTTTCGCATAATATATGCTTTCGCCAAATTGTGACCTCACAAGGTAATTGCCGATGTTGAGGTTCAAATTAATGGATGCGACACCATTGGCTGCGGTAGTTACATTATAGAGCTGGCGAACGCCGCTTGACTGGCTTATTATTTCAACCATAACGCTTTCACCTGCCAGCTGACGCTTATAGACATCAGTCAGTTGCACTGAAAATGTATTGGTTGCATTGTCAAAGACAAATAAGCTGTCACCGGATAGAATCGTATTGACCTTATTAATTAAAAGAGTGGATACTGCACTTGACTTGCCGTTAAGTGAATCGCCGCTGTATGTTGCAGCAAGGCTGTAGCTTCCAGGAGCCAAATTGACAATAACACCGCCACGTCCGTCCTCGTTTGTGGTAATGTCAAAGTACTGTGTAGTTCCGTCACTTGAAAATGACAGTTTGACACTTTCGTTGAAAATCGCACGGTAGTTGTCATCCCTTAAAACAACAGTTAAAAGGTTTCCCCTTCCGTTGAAGCTTGACTGCTCGATAGCCAGATTGGTTCCGATAGGAGAAATTGAAAATAAGGCCTCTGAACTGGCCGGATAATGCCATCCGTCACCCTCATAGGACACATTCACCCTATACTGGCCTTCAGATACATTAAGATAAAATGCTGCCTGGCCTTTGATATCAGTGACTGCAAAAGTCTTGAATATCTTTTGATCGCTGTTTTCTATTGTGAATACCAGAGTCTGGTTTGAAACCGCCTGACCGAAGTTATTGTAGAGATATGCATAAAGCAGATTCTTGTTTCCATAGAATGTCTGATTTTCCTTAATGTTTATAATAGTGTAGAAAGGAAGAATTTCCAGACTGGCCGTTGCGTTAACCGGTCTGAAGTAATCATTACCGTTATAGATTGTTTTTACGGTATAATTGCCCATGGACAGGTTAACCACATAGCTGGCCTCACCTCTGCTGTTGGTTTTAAGACTTTCATTTACAACCAAATCAGTGCCGTTGGATATCTGGAATATGACATCCTGATATGTAAGCTCATATCCATTTACGCTTTTCAGTTTAAAGGAATAAGTGTTTCCTATACCGTAAAAGCTGCTGTCATAGATATTGAACATGGTATTTTTATTGTAAAATACCAGATCGATTGTCTGGTCATCGACCGTGACGTTAGCAGTAATGTCAATGCCAGTAAAGTCAATTCTTGTTTTAGCAACATTATCTGTCAGCTTAACGACTTTAGGATTGATTTCAACCATGTCGGAGTCGAAAACAGCTGTTCTGGAAGGCAGAGTGCCTGTGATGTCATAAACGCTCTGATTTGCATCTGTGACCTTGTTCAGCCCTGCAATCAGCTCGCCGTTTTCAAGGTCAAATGAAAGGATTGCCCAGTTGATGATGTTGATTTCACCTGCTGAAATGTAAATATTATCATCATTAGGACCCTGATTTGTTCCCCACCAGCACTCTGAAGTGTAAAGGTTTCCGCCTGCTGTGAAAATGTCATTACCGAGTGTTGCAGAATTATGATAAAATACCGAACGGGTAATGTTCAGGTTAACATCAGGAACAGTGTATGACGGATTTTCATTATAGAATACTCCACCGTAATATACTGAGTTATTAACGAATGTACAGTATTCAGCGGTCAGATTTCCGCCATTCTGTATTATTCCCATACTGGCATAGTTTCCATAGCCCTGACTGTGTAAGTTTGTATTGTTTATAAATGAACAGTTATATAATGAAATTTCATCACTATATGAATACCATGTGTTGATTATAACACCATTGTTCTTATAAAACGTGCTGTCCTTAAATGATTTGACTCCACGTGTTATTGATATTGTGTGTCCGGTTACAAAACGTAATTTAGGACCTTGGTCTTGCGTGATTGTCGTATTTATAACTTCAGTGTAATTTCCAAAGTTATAAATTGATCCCTTATTGTTTTTGAATAGGGAATTTGTTATTTTAAATGATTTTAAATCATTTATACGCAATACTGAAGCGTCATTATCAATGAACTGACACCTGTCAATCACTACATTGTCAGCACCTACATTAATCATGAATCCAGGGAAAATTCCATCGACAGGATTGTATCTATCATATGTTGATTCCCATTCAAGCGCATAGCAGTTCTTAAAGATGGAATTGGAAATTTCCACATCGAAATATTTGTAATAATTCATGTCCATTTCAAATAATGACCTGATTACCACATATTCAATGTTTGTGAAATTGCATCCATTTATCTGCAAATCTCCGCTTGTTAGAATTACGCTTTCATTTGAATAATAAATGTAGCGCAGTCCTCCGCCAACATAGGTTCTGCTCTCTCCACCGTTTATTGTGTCAAATGTACAGTTGACAACACTGGCACTGCATTTATTGTTGACTATAGGGAAATACCTGTTATAGTTTTCAACTTTAAAATCAAATCCGATAATGTTTGCTTGCGCTTTTCTTTCAATGTTGAATAGGCAAGCATCAGCCCTGTAAAGAGTAACATCACCGTTGAAATTCTTGAATGTTAAAGATTTGGTGACTGTCAAATTGGAATTTTCATCCCCATGATATTCACCTGCGAAAACATAAATCGTATCTCCATTCAATGCCTCACTAACGGCTTTTGATATTGTTTTATAAGGATTATCTATAGATCCATTACCTTTTTCGTCTGAACCGTCATTAGAAACATAAATCTCTTCGTTGTTATACCCAGTTCCAATAACTAACTCCGCATAATATTCATCCAGTTTGGCATATACTTTAGTATTTTTAGTATTGTTTATGATTTTAGCTCTGATCTGGTTATTAGAAATATAATCTCCAGTAATGTTGAATTCACCGTTGTCGGCTTCAAAGCTGACATAGTAATTAGGTAAATTCACATTATCCGGCAAATTGATATATGAATTGCCATTGAAAATTCTAAATGAAACAACTACATTTGAATCTTTATTGGTTGGAATTGCTGTGTTTGCATTTTCATCTGTCAATAGCATTACTAACCAGTCATCGGCCTCATCAGGGATGTTTTCATCGCTACACCATAAATTGCTGTCAATTCTTAAATCTGAATCAATGAAATCATATGTGTTTATGAATGAGTATGCAATATCAATAACCGATTCCGTCGTGTTAATTAAGCTGATGTAGGATTGTCTGATTCTTGCACCGCTTCCATTCACATACAGTTTAGAATCCTTGAAGTTAGATGAATATATGCTTATTAGGCTTTCAACGCTTTGATACTCTGTTGACTTTACGCTATTTTTTATGAAATTGGAATTGATGATTTCCAGGTCATAACTGTTTAAAATAGCTTCACCTTCACGAGCAGTGTTTGATATGAAATTTGAATTGGTGATTATGGATTTACCGAAATTAGTAATTCCTCCACCATAATTTATTGCATTGTTTGATTTAAAAGTTGAATTATCAACATATAAATCACCATAATTCAATATAACACCAGCCAGCTGTGCAGATGAATTTTCAAAGTATCCGTTGTTAACAGTCAAATTACCATAATTAATGATAGCACCATATGTCTGAACATTCAAATGTCCGGTATTGATTAATCGGATGTTATTCAGAGTCAGACTGCTACCTGAGTTAATATAGAATATGCTATTTCTATAATCACCGGCAATTGTGAACCCTTCAAGCCCTGTAATCGTTATGTCACGATCAATGATAATCTGTGAATCGTTTTCAGTCGAATAAATACCATCTGATACATATATAGTTGATGCATTGCTTTTAACTGCTTCTGCAATAGTCTTGTACGGATTCATTACAGAACCGTTTCCTGATACATCAACATTCGAATCTACATATGTGGCATTTAAATCCTGAGCACAGGCAATGCCCATAGAGGCTATGAAAATTACTAAAATTAATAAATACATTATCCTTTTCATAATTCATCCTCCTCATCTGAGCGACGTTTATAACCGATTAACAGTAATATCAATACAATTATTATTAAAGCTATTGATATAGGAATTGAATTCTTTTCAATTTCTTTAATGATATCTTTTGTTATTTCATATGCTTTTCCAGCATCACTGTCTGATTGGGCGCTTGAAGATCCTCCGGAACCTGAACTTGATGAACTGCCCATATCACCCAATGTACCTTGGCCATTTGTGTAATTTCCAGCATATCCGCTTCCGGATCCACGGCTTCCGTCACCGTCACCAGTTGAAAAACCGGTGTTTGTTCCGGAACCCTGACCGAAACCGCTTCCAAATCCGTTACCGAATCCTGTTCCAAATCCTGAACCTGAACCGCTGCCGGTATCTGCTCCACCATTGGAAATCAGATTACTTCCAGTGGAACCGCCAGTAACTGATTTATCAGGATTTGTTACAGGTCTTTGTGAAGAACTACCTGATGAATCAGATTTCTTATCATCATTTGGAGTGACAACCGTCCATGTATTGATGTGTCTGTCCCAATCACGGAAGTATTGAGCATTTAGCCATACATCATCACTAGGACCGTTAGCGGAACCCCACCAGTTATGGTTAACATCAATTCTATTGACTGGCTGTTCATTTGATGACTGTATTCCTATAGTAGTGCCGTCGCTTGCAAAATTATCATAAATGTTTGAATTTTTAACATTTAAATTAATGTCTGCTGCAAAAACCACTCCACCACTACGGAATCCTTTATTTTCAGTGATTGTTGAGTTGTAAATATTTATTTGCTCAACAACATGGTTTCCGCTGCGTGTGGATGATACATATAATGCACCACCATATTCACCGTTATTATCACTAATATTACATAATATAATATCGATGTTTGATTTCCAGATACCTAATGCTCCTCCACCATATGAAGCGGAGTTTTTGTAAAATGTTGAGTTATATATTACTCCTGATGATGACGTAACATATAAAGCTCCACCTGAATGCTCATAAATTCTATTGTTGGACAGAGTGGAATTTGAAATTTTTAAAATTGTATTTTCAAGTGATATGGCACCACCAGGACCCCAAAATCCGATGTTGTCTGTGAAATTGCTGTTTGATATTTCTACAGTGTTTTTCTTATTTTGGGTTGTACTATAAATAACTCCGCCACTTCTATATGCGTAGTTTGAATCAAATGATGAACCGTTTACATATAGAGTTCCTCTATTGTAAATTACTCCACCGGAACCGTATTCCTGACCATATTCATCACGAGGATTATTATTAGGTATATACACTGAATTAACGTTATTGTTTGAAAATTCACATCCATTAATTGTTAATGTTCCTTTTTCAGAATTGAATATTGCTCCTCCAGAACTGTTCATCACATAACCGTTGCTGTTGAATTTGGAATTTATAATCTCAGCATTCTTATAATTGGCAATCACTCCACCAATTTTAGCACTATTGGATTTAAAAGTGGAGTCGGTGACTAAAAGCTCACCATTATTATAAATAGCTCCACCATATCCAGAAGCTGATGAATTTGAAACAGTGACATTTGATAGTTTAAGATTACCGTTATTGTAGAATGTGGATCCTGCAGATGCATTCGCATTCATGAAATTAATGTTATTTACTGTAAATACTCCTGAGCGGGCAACTGTAAACAGGTTTCCTGTTGAGTTAACATATACATTTCCAATTCCGTTCAAGGTCACGGTTTTTGCTATTGTAATATCAGACTCATTATAATATCCTTCACCAACATTTACGATACCATCATTGATTACATTGTCAAGCGCATACTTTATGCTTCTGAATGGATTTGAAGCAGAACCGTTTCCGGTTTCGTCACTGCCATCCTGTGATACGTAAACAACGTACAGTGCATTATTGTCCAATGCCGCTGAAGGCGCATATATTGCATCATTTGAGTATCTTTGATAATTATCACTAATCAGATAATTGTCCTTAATTGATACACCTGAAGTTTTCTCCTCAACATATATTGCATAATCATTGCCAGGTTCATAGTTGGAGACTATATGATTTTCCAAAATCAAAACATTGGATGAGTCATTTGCAAAGTAAATCGGAGAGTGATATACACCGTTTATAAATGAATCATCAATACCTGAACCGTTAATGACCATATGGTTGTATCTGATTATATCACCGGAAGTCTTATCACCAACATACGCATAGGAAGCATTTGCTGAAGTAGTAAAGCTATTGGAATCAACAGTTGTTTTCAATCCTTTTGAATAGATTAAAACAACATTAACACCTTCCCCATTAATTGTATTGTCTTTAATTAATGAATTTGATGTTATCACTGTTGACATGAATACCTTATATTCCGGCAGATAATCATTATATACTGCATATGCATTTTCAGCCTTGACACTGATTTCATTTCCGGTTATTGAGCTGCGATCACTCATTGAATTGTAAATGGCGATTACAGTATCATTTGAAGTCAAATCAAAACTATTGTCTGTTATCCTGTTATTTTCAGGACTTAAACCGTAATAATTATCGTAATAGTTATTGATTTTAACACCAATCAATTCACCATTTCCATCCATATTGAACTCATTTCCTGAAATCAAATTGTTGATGCTTTTACCTGCAATGGAAATCGCAGATACAGATTGTGAATCATTGTTTATAATGTTGAATCTGTTATTTTCAATATTGATATTGGAAACAATTTTAAGGACAATTGCAGGATTTCCGACTAAGTTAAAGGTCAATCCGGTTACATTGGAGTTATCTGAACCTGAATTAAATGTGAATGTTGCATCAATTTCAGATGATTTCAGATATTGTCCGATATTGAATGGCCTGGAAAATACTAAATTATAATATTTTAGCTTTAGATTGTCAAACAATAAAGTATCGTTTTCATTTATTAACTTATTAATGAATACTCCTTTATCATTGAAAAATGAAGCGATATTGTCATCGCTTATGACATATCTATTGGCAGATATTTCAGCATTTCCGTTAACAGTGGCCAATGCATCTGAATAAATCTCATTATCAATAACTGATATATTATCTGATGAACTGATATCGAAAGTATAATCATCATTTATGGATGAAATCGCTTTAATTTTATTATATTTAATTGGGATTTCACTGGAATTCTCAATAATCATATTTTCAGTGTGGTTGGACAATATATCGAAATTGTTGTTCTCCAGAATAATGTTTTTGGAGTTTATAATTTCAAGATTATTGATATTTGATTTAGACGTTGCAATAATATTGTTTTGTAAAAATCCAATATTTTCTCCATCATTAACCTGAACGTTTCTGAATTCGCCGTTTCCATATGACTGGAAAGTATTGTCTGTAACATTGACTGAAACAACATTGTCTAATATTAAAGAATTGATTGATTTATCTGATTCAAGTATGAAATTGTTGTTGTTTAAATTAACGTTATTTGAATTTAAAACATCAATACCATCAACTGTCTGATTCTTAGCTGAGACATATACGTTATTGTTTTCAACAGTAATGTTTTGTGTCAAGTTCAGATAAAATGCATACAAATCATCATTTCCATTACCCTCGATAATGATATCATTATTATAAATAGACAAGTCACTTACATTCAAAAGAGTTACTGAAGGCTTATCAGTATTTCTGAATGTCAAATCATGAAGAATACTGCCCTGAGAGCCATTGATGAATGTGAAATGAACATTATTCAACAGATTAACGTTCAATCCGTTCATTATATCCATTTTTGTATTGATAATCAGCTCTTTATCATTGAGAGTAGTAATCAACATTAAAACATTTTTATCAATATCGCCAAATTTAAAAGTTCTATTCTCATCAAAGTACATGTCAAAATTATCATCATTAAGAATAACACCAGTATAGTTCATGAATTCTCCATTAATAATATTATCTGAAATATTATTTGAAAACGGATCGGTTATATCAATTAAAATACCGGTAGATTCCTTGGTTGTCATGTTATTGTTAATAATTGTCGTGTTATAAACGGTACCCCACAGATAAATATCGTAGGACTCAGCATCAATTAAATTATCGCAAATAACGTTATTGTAGATATTGCCCTGATCAAAAGTATTCATATAAGCTGTGCCTGTAACAGCACGACTGTAATATCTGACTGTTGATTCGGCATCTATATAAACACCATACAAACCGGCATCAATTAAGTTATTCATTATAGTATTATTTGAGGACAATACATAAATGGAAGAATCAACTGCAGTTTTTATGTTATTTCCAATAATTGTTGCATTATTTCCTAGTAATCTTATACCTTCACCGTAGTTTTTAACAGTTATATCATTATTTAAAATTTGACCGTCATCGCCTTCTAAAGTAACGGCATAATAAGAATCGATAATATCAAAAGTATTATTGTAAATCACAGTATTTTTTCCAATAGACCATATACCAATACTTGCGTTGGAAATTATGTTATTGGTAATATTTACATTATTACCTATGACAGCTATTGCCATGTTGACGTTTTCAAATGTATTATTTGTAATGTTTGAAGCATAGTACGCCAATATTGCAACATTGGTGTTGTTGATGAACCTGTTGCTGCATAAAACTGAATTATTTGATAAGCTATCCAAACCTGTATATACATTGCTGATTGTATTGTTTATAACAAAAGTGTCATAATTTCCAATAGCAAAAGCAATAATCCAGTCTGAGTCACGATTAATAGAATTCAATGTATTTCCAATGAAAGTATTGTTGACACATCTTTCCGGACCGCCATATCCTGCATGACCCCAACGGTTATAATAAATAATGTTTGCCTGAGTAGTCTGCAAGAAGTTATTGTAAAACAGATTATTATGACAGTCCGCCATAGGTACGCAAGTACTCAACGTTGATATAAATGAATTGTTATAAATCCTGTTATTGGATGATGAACCCATAGGAAGTGCATGAACGCCTCTACTATCCGCTAATCTAACACTATTGTCATATAAGGTATTATTATCCGTATAAAAGAGTCCTATACCATGCAATTCTGTTGACATGATACCGTCAGTATAATAATTAACCCTATCATTTATAATGTTCAATCCATGTATAACGCTTCCGCTGCTTCCGTTTACCAATTTTACATAACCGTTTTTAATCAGGTCATTATCAGACATTGCTGTGATTTCCAATTGCCTGTCAATTATGAATACCTTATTGGTCACATTTCCGATTTTTAAAGTATCACCGGAACTGATATTGGCTTCCTCTAAGATAGTGCCTGTGTATTTTTCAAAGTAAGTGTTATAATTGTCATTTGTAATATTAATTACCTTTCCTTGAGGGCTTTGTAATGTATCAGTCACATTATCTGCCGCATATAATGGGGAGACTAAACATAATGCAATTAAAAATACAATCAATATATATTTAACGTTCAAAATTTATCACCCCACCACATTCACATAGCTATAAATGGATTTGCTTTCAAAGTAAGTTGCAGTCAGTCCGCTTTCAACATAGTATGTTCCTTGCGGATAATCCATTTTTAGGGAAGCTATTCCTTCACCATCGGTCTTAACAATATTCATATTGCCGTTGACAACGATAGCTGCATCCTGTGAAACTATTGGATTTCCTTTAGCATCGAAAAATCTGACCTGATAATATTCGCCACGATTGACATTCACACCATATGAAACAATCATAACAGGCATCGGATCTATTGTAATGACATTGCATACAATGCTGTCCCCCATAAACGCCGTGATTATGTATTTTCCAGGAAGGAGATTAATATTTAAATGGGCAAATCCATTAGAATCAGAAGCTCTAGTGTAGAATACCCCGTTAATATTAAATGTCACATTAGCATTTACAAGAACATTTCCCGCTCCATCATACAGTTTAGCATCAAATCTGGTTCCGTCCTTGTAAAACATTCCCAAATCACCTGTTTCAATTCTGGATAAAACAGTTATGATGTTTGAGTACTGCAGACCGGTGACCGGATGATAAGCAGTTAATATGTAAGTTCCAGGATGTAAATTGATATTCAACTTGGCAAAACCGTTATCATTAGTCATACGGGTATAAAATACTCCATTGATGTTCATGGTAATATTTTTGCCTTTAATCGGATTTCCCAATCCGTCCAAAACCTGAATATAATACTGTGAAGCGTTCAAGTGATATTTAGTTAGATTGCTGCCGATTAAAGTGGACAATACAGTGACATTATTTGAGATCACACTTCTGTTGAATGAATCATCACCATTAAACTTGGCAATAATGTTGTATTGGCCAGGATTTAAGTTAATGGCAATGCTGGCAACACCATTATCCTTGGTTTGGCGGACATATGAAACATCATTGATAATTATTTCAATGTCTTTGCCTCCAAGAGGATTTCCTAAAGCATCCCTCAATGTCAGTTCATACCTGCTGGCATTCTTGTAGTATTTAACAAGATTATCTCCTGCCAATACTGTGTCCAGAGGTATTGATTTAATCAGGAACAGTTTGTATGCCTGTGAATCCGTAAAGTTTGCATTTCCAAAGTATTTAACGGAAATGTTATTCAAACTTTTGGTTCCATTCACAGTGATTGTTTTTGTTAACTTATCGCCGTTCAACGTGAAAATTCCAATGATATCACCATTTAAAAATAAATTAACGAATCCTTCACTGATTTTTCTATTAGTTTTCATGTCAACTATATCCAAATCAATATCAATATTTTGACCAATATCAGACACATTTGTTGATAAGCCAATAATGCATTGGCTAGGATGAAGATTTTGAGCATAAATATCTAAAGTGATATTATCTTCAAAGTAAATGCTTGCATTCAAATCATCTTCGCCAACATCACAGATGACATCATGACCTTCTTTTGTTAAAATGCCGTTGACAGCATCAGATTCATATTCTAAAACAAATGCAACATCCTTAATAGGAACGCCGCTGACATCATATTCTTCATTATTATTCAGTTTATAGTCTAATTTTACATCAAAACTTCCGTTGAATAGATTTTCAGCAGAAACTGATCTGACTATCCATAATGAAGGTGATACATCAGAACCTCTTTTAATTAATTGGGAAGGATTTAAACCAGCCCAGTAATTATTGTCAAGATTGATTTTGCTGTTAGCGGCTGTGAAACCATAAAAACCAACAATGTCATAAATGGCTGAGTTTACAATAGCGAATTGATTGCCGTTGAATTCAACATTATTATTGTTTTTAAATAATACTGAATCAAAAGTGTTTTCAAATGAATTAGAGCATGTAAACAATAGATTTTTATTTCCAATAAAGCTACTGTTTTTAACATTGAATTTCATTTCATTAGTAAATCCACTTCCATTAGCGAATGTTGAATTGACTATCACAACTGATGGGTTGTAGAAAGCTACAATATCACTACCCAAATTGTTGTCAGCTATTAATGAATCAATAATTTCACAATCAACACCATGCAAATCTATAGCACGTCCCCTCATTCCAAATAATGGAGAGTAAACACCTTTGGAATTTATGATTGAAGTATTCTCAATGACTAATTTTGCATCATCAAGAGAGCGCTGATATGCCCTTATAATACCTCTTTCATCAAGGTATTTCGTATTATTGATAATGGAGTTAAATATGCCCATATAAGCATCATAGCTATATAAAATACCATCACTATTATCTGTAAATACTGAATTATTGATTATCACATTGCTTGAATCAAAATTGGTTATGATAGAACCGTGATTTTCTGTGAAATTACAGTTATCTATTATCGTATTGGCATATGTGTGAATAATACCAATATTATCTTCTTTTTCATATCCATTACTTTGGCTTTTAAAGTTAGTTATTGTGAGATTAACCAGCTCAAAATTTAATCCATTGCTTGACGCTTCCATTTTAAATAAATAATTATTATTTTTACCGTCAAAAATGGAGTTTGAACCAATTATTTTTATATTCATAGAACTTGGTATATCAAGATTAGTGTTTCCACTACCTTTGTAAGTTCCATTTAACAAGTTAATTACTAGATTGTATGCTTTTCCATTATTCATCTCAATAACATGAGCTATTGTAGCGAAAGGATTATTAATTGAGCCGTCACCATCAATATCACTGCCCTGCGGTGATACATATGAAAGCACGTCTGATAAGTACTCTCCATTGTAGTTTGATGGATAGATATTCTGCTCCAAAACACCGTTGACAGTTGAATTGATTCTTAAAATATTAATTAAACTGTTAGCATATTTTGGATCTGAATAATATGATCCTCCCTGCGCATTAATTCCCTGAGTTTTTGAATTAATGAATGAAACATTATTGAGATTGCATCTTTGCATATAAATAGAACCACCAGAAGCATACTCCCAACTTCTATAGTAATAAGAAATTGCAGAGTTATTAATGAATTTTGAATTAATAACTGAAGGGACACTTTTGAAGTAACTACCTATATATAATGCTCCTCCCCAGGGAGTTGAACTATCATCAACAACAATATAATTGCCTATAAATGTGGATGAATCTATTTTTAAATCACTTTTAGTTGAATAGATTGCCCCACCCACTTTAGCAGTATTATTGATAAATGTTGAATCCTTAACAGTTAACGTAGCTGAATCAGCAGAATATATTGAACCGCCATAATTAATGGCACGGTTATTCTCAAATCCGCAGTTAACTATTGATAAAGTTCCTGTATTTGTAATAGCCCCACCGGTAACACTTTTACAATTAACAATTGACAAGTCCTTTAATGTAATTATGGCATCTGATCTGATATTGAAAATATAATATGCAGAGCTGCCATCAATAAATGTCTTATCCGCACCTGCGCCTTGGATAGTTATGGAACCTCCACGGCTTTGATGTGCCTTATTAATTGTAATCATCGTATTGTCCTGTCCTTCAAATATACCTTCGCCCAAGTGTATTGCTGCAACATCGGAATGTGTAGTTACACTTATGGCTTTGTTTATTGAATAAAATGGGCTATTCATATAGCCTAAGTTATTG
Organism: Methanobrevibacter sp.; assembly: GCF_045603845.1. Classification (GTDB taxonomy): domain Archaea; phylum Methanobacteriota; class Methanobacteria; order Methanobacteriales; family Methanobacteriaceae; genus Methanocatella. The sequence continues at coordinate 694 of NZ_JAZUMY010000075.1, read as the reverse complement.
TCATCCCCACCCAAATCAACATAATAATCAATGGGATTACCTGCAGACTGGGTGTTATTTGCATCCACTTCACTTGCAGATACAAATGAGACGGAAAAAATCAATACCAATACAATTAAACTTGCAAAATATAAATTTTTTCTCATAACTCACCTCTTAAATTACATGATAAACTATAAAAATAATTTATCATAAGTTTAGTTATGTTTTAAATATTAAATAAAGTTATCTAAAAATAGTGATGTTTTTTAAAAAAAGAAAAAGTAGAGAAGTTTTTAAACTTCCCTATGCAGTTATTGTAACTTTGTTTGCGATTGCTGCGCCGTTTTCATACATTGATGTGATGATGTATTCACCGGCGATCAATCTGATGTTTAGTTTAGCTATACCTTCGCTGTCGGTTGTTCTGTTGTAGAATACACCGTTGATGTTGAAAGTAATCGTCTGGTTAGCGAAAGGACTGCCCTGACCGTCAAGCAATGTAGCTTTGAATTGAGTTCCGTCAAGATATTTCATGGAAACGTCTTCAGCTGATAAAACAGGTTTGACAGTAATGTTGTTTGCAACAAGGCTTCCGCCATACATAGCAGTGATTACATATGTTCCAGGCTGCAAGTTAATGTTTAATTTAGCATATCCTGACTCGTTGGTTTTTCTTTCATACATCACACCATTAATGTTGAATGTAACTGTT
>NZ_JAZUMY010000074.1:0-49530 GCF_045603845.1 Methanobrevibacter sp. | reverse complement strand
ATTCAAATGGTCTTAAGCCTTTTTCCTGTGAAACATCATCGATTTCCTTTTGAGTTTCACTTACATGAATATGGATTTTCATACCTGTTTCATCAGCTAATTTACGAACTTCTTTTAATAATTCTTCTGAAGCAGTATATGGAGAATGAGGGCCAAAAAATACTTTAATTCTACCATCAGCAGTATCATGACAATTTTTAAATAAAGACATGTTTGTTTCGATTTCAGATTTTCATTTTTCTTCATCACCAAAATCAATCATTCCATATGATAGTACTGCTCTTATTCCGGATTCCTCAATTGCTCTTGCAACATCTTCCATGTAAAAATACATGTCTGAAAATGTGGTTGTTCCGGATTTTATTAATTCAATTGCTCCTAAGAGAGCACCAATATAACAATAATCACCATTTAAATTAGCTTCCATAGGCCATATGTTATCATTTAACCATTCATCAAGACTCAAATCATCGGCCAAACCTCTGAATAAAGTCATTGATAAATGAGTATGGGTATTTACAAGACCTGGAAGTAAAATTTTATCTGTTGCATCTATGATTTTATCCACATTTTCTTCTGAAATATCATCAGAAATTTCAGAAATCAAATCATTTTTAATTAATAAATCCTTTTTACCTTCATAATTAACACTAGGATTTAAAATCAATGCGTTTTTAATTAAAATTGTATTATCTGCCATAATAACACCTTAAAAAAATAAAAAAAGTAATGACTTATAAATTTATAAGTCTAATTCGTTTACTGCGAATTTAATATCCTCAGCTTTGATAGTTTTACGTTTTGCTAATCTTGCAGCTTCATTTGCTTTAATAGCAATGTTACGTGCGATTTCTTCTAATGCTTCAGCTAATTCAACTTTTGCATCTTCACTTACTCTTTCAGCACCAGTATCTTTAATGATTCTAGCAATAGGAGCTTTTGGAATTTCTGCCATATTTTTCACCTCACTAAAATTCAATCAACACATTATGACTAAAAAATAATCATAATCTAAATATCTTTATATAAAGATTATATATTTAAATATTTTGGAAAAATTAAGGAGTACCTAAAAAAATAATATTAATGAAAGTATTTTAAAGATTTAAACTAAATAATAATACAAAGAAAGATTTGGTGTTGAGATGAAATTAAAAATTGCAGTTCCATCTAAAGGAAGAATAAGTAATCCATCTGTAGATATACTGGAAAAAGCCGGATTAGGTTTAAAAGATAATAATAACAGACAATTAATCTCAAAAACTCATAATAAAAATATTGACATAATGTTTGCCAGAGCATCAGACATTCCGGAATTTGTATCTGACGGAATCGTTGATATGGGAATTTCAGGTATAGATCTGATTAAGGAAAGCGAAAGTGAAGTCATTGAACTCATCGATTTGAATTTCGGTCAGACAAAGCTTGTTTTAGCTTCTCCTGAAGATTCAAAAATAAATTCAATTGATGACGTGACCTCAGAAATGACAGTGGCTACCGAATTTCCAACACTGACAAGAAAATATTTACAAGATCATAATTTAAATCCTAAAATAGTAAAATTAAGCGGATCAACTGAAATTGCCCCGTTCATTGGCGTGGCAGATTTAATCACAGACCTGACAAGTACAGGTACAACATTGAAAATGAATCATCTTAAAATAATCGATACAATATTGGAAAGTACTATTGTTCTGATTACAAATGAAAATTCATTGGAAGAGAAAAAAACATTAGTTGAAGCTGTAAGCAGAAGCATTAAGGGAGTTATTGACGCTTTCGGCAAAAAGCTCATTATGATGAATGTCAAAAGCAAAGACCTTGAGGAAGTAAGAAAACTAATGCCTTCAATGGAAGGTCCGACAGTTTCTGAAGTCTTATCAAAGGAAAAAACCGTTGCAATCCAAGCGGTAATTGATGAGGACCAGGTATTTGAACTTGTCAACGATTTGAGAAATGCAGGTGCAAAAGACATTCTTGTAGTGCCGATTGAAAGAATAATTTAAGTGTTAGTTTAATTGAAATAATGATAAAAATTAAAAAAGCTAATGTGAATTCAATTAAAAATTTTGAGTGAAATTTAAAGAATATTAAATATGATAATCAAATATTGATAATAACGTTAAGACATGCACTAAAAGGGTTGATTAAAATTTTTGAACTGAAAAACATCATATCAATTAAAGACTTTGAAAGGTCAGATATTGATTATATTTTAAATGAGGCATCTAAACTAGAAGATATTGCTCAATCCAAAGAAATTTCAGAAGAACTGAAAGGAAAAATTCTTGGATTAATGTTTTTTGAACCGTCAACAAGGACAAGAATGTCATTTGAAACCTCAATGAAACGTTTAAGCGGTGAATGCATAGGCTTTGAAAGCAGCGGTTCATCAAGTGTTTCAAAAGGGGAAAGCATAGCAGATACTGCCAAAATGTTTGAAGGCTATAGTGATGCTCTCGTAATAAGACATGAACTTGAAGGAGTGTCAAAATTCATTTCAGACATAGTTGATGTTCCCGTCATTAATGCAGGTGATGGAGCAGGCCAGCATCCAACCCAAACACTGCTCGACTTATATACAATCAAAAAGGAAATTGGATCAATAGATAATTTAAAAATAGCTCTGATTGGTGATTTGAAATACGGACGTACAGTGCATTCACTGGCCAACGCATTATGTCTCTATGATAATGTGGAACTTTATTTCGTATCCCCGGACAAATTGAAAATGCCTCAGGAAATTCTTCATGACCTGGACAAGGTAAACATGTCCTATACTGAAGTTTCAAGCATTAACGAAATCATCGATAAGGTAAATGTCCTGTATGTGACCAGAATACAAAAAGAGCGCTTTGCAGATATTGACGATTACCTGGAAATAAAAGGGGCTTATATTATCAATAAAAAAATGCTGGAAGGTAAGGATTTGATTGTTATGCACCCATTACCTAGAATTGACGAAATAGATGGTGATGTGGATGATACTAAATACAACAAGTATTTCACCCAAGCGGCAAATGCCGTGCCTGTGAGGATGGCAATATTAAAAACATTAATTAAAAACAACCCTAAATATTAGGCTGATATAAGCTTGATTCAAGCAAATCCTCATCACATTGAAGCTTGATAATGTTAGTTCTTCCTTTTCCACGTCCTCGTGAAATGGTATTGGTGGAAATGATTCCCAGCATTTCAAGTTCGTTGATGAAATCGAAAATCCTTCTGTAAGTAACAGCATCCTTTTTAGAAACCTCTGTGTATGCTTCATATAATTTACCGGAGGTAATTTCCTCTTTTTCATTGGTCAATTTTAAAATAGCTTCCAAAACCCTTTGCTGTTGGGTTGGAAGAGTTTTAACAACATCAACAAATTTATCATGTTCGATTCTGTCTTTAGCCATTCTTACATGTTCGCTTTTAATGGTTTTGGATCCCTCTTCGCCGGCTATAAAACCTGAAGTCTTAAGCAAATCCAAAGCGAATCTTGCATCCCCTTCCTCTTTGGCAGCCATAGCTGAACACAATGGGATTACGTCACTTTCAACAACGCCTTCATTGAAAGCCATTTCAGCCCTTTCATTTAAGATGTCGGTTAACTGATTTGCCCCATATGGTGGAAATACTATTTCCTTATCGTTGAGACTGCTTGTTACTCTTGACTTAATTAATCCTTTGAAGTCAAGGAAGTTACTGATTGATAAAATTGAAACATTGTCTGTTCTGGTTAATGTATATAAGATTCCATCTCCATCCTTGTTTAGCAATATGTCAATCTCATCTAAAATAACAATTAAAATAAGCTTTTTACCGAAAGCATTGGTTCTGAAAATATCACGGAAAGTGTTTACAACTTCAGCTTTTGTCCATCCCCTGTGGGGAACGTCACGGCCAAGCTTCTGACATAGCTGGGCAATTACCTGATATTCGGTAGTGTAATCGGTACATCTTATATATTCAATCCTGATATAAACGTCCTGGTCTGCAGAATATTCCAAAAGCTGGGAACGCGCAAATTTAGCGGCTGCAGTTTTTCCGGTACCTGTTTTACCGTAAATGGTAATGTTTGCAGGTGTTACATCATTCAATGCATCTACCCAGTATCTTGCAATTTGAGTAACCTGATCTTCTCTGTGCAATAATCTGTCAGGTAAATATCTGTGGTCCAAAGGTTTCTTATCCTTAAATATGACATTTTCCTTTTGTATGCCTTCAAATATATTATCTTTTTCAAAAATATTCGCCATTTCCTCACCCATAAATAAGTTGTAAAAAATAGAAAAATAACATAAGTATAATTTCCAGTGTTAATATATAAACAAGCTCTTAAATAAACTTTTTCATTGAAATATTACAATGAAGTTATAAAATTATTATAAATGTTAAAAATAAACTACTTTAAAAACCTTTAATTAAGTTAAAAAGGATTATTAACTTTTATTTCATTTAAAAAACTCGATAAAAACTTTTTATATTAAAAAATATTTAATACAATCAATTTAAAAAAATAACCAAAATAGAGTACCATTTCAATTAAAAGAGTAGTATTTCAAATGTAAAATAAGAGCATAATACCTATGGATTAATCTCAAATCACCTAAAAGAAAAAATTTTTGATTAAACTATCACGATTTGTCATGGCAGAGAGGGAGGTATGTTTCAAGTGTAACACGTTTTTCAAGCGGCGCAAAATCGAGACAATAATTTCAAGTGTAACGAAAAAATTAATTTTTGAAAAAATCGTCTAAATCAAAAAATAAGTAAAAATATTGTTTTATATTAAATTCTGAGCAAAAAAAATTAAGGTGTTTTTCAAGTGTTTTTTCACTTGAAATATACCCCTTCATTCTTAATATACCTTCGTTTGGCTTTCACTTGAAATGGATGTCTGTCTCTCTAGATGAACATTGAATTTTCATTTGAAGGTTTTGAAATATCATTGGTTATTGTACCGAAATTTCTCTCAATCAACCATACACATTGTATTTTAGCCTTGAATACTCTTTTCAATGCATCATATAAGTTATTTTTGCTTAATCCATCATCAAAAATCTGATAAGTGATGACATATTGCTGAAGCAGGTTAGTGGACTGATCAACTGCAAGCTGAACATCTACTAAAAATTGGTTAAGTGACATGTTTACATCCAAAAGAAAATTGCTTCTTTCCTTTGGAGAACTTGTGCTCATCAAATCCAAATGCTGAGGAGATACCTGAGTTGCACAGGCAATAAGAACAAAATCCTTTCCTTTAGGCCTTACAACATCCATTATGTTATCCTTTGGAAATTCAACAATGAAATGAAAATCAGCATTATCCTCTAATTTCTTTTCTCTGAAAATTCCTTCATCGACTATCCAGTCCTTTATTGTTTCTTCTTTAATTTTCATAAATATCACTTTCATTTTACAAATAATAAAATATTTATTTTTTTATTATAAATAATATATTATTATGTTAGAAGTTTATTATTTTATTATAATTACTTTAATTTTAAGTTTAGCAATAGACTTGATTTATGGTGAACTTCCGACAAAAATACATCCTGTCGTTATTATAGGAAAATTCATTGATCTTTTCAAAGGTATTTTTATTCAAATGAAAAACAGATGGTCAGGTTTTCTGACAACATTTTTTACAGTAGCTGTTTGCTGTTTATTGCTGTTTATTATAATATTATTATCATCAGTAAATGATTATTTATTTATTATTGTTTATTCTATTATATTGTCATCCACATTTTCCATTAAAATGCTTATAACATCAGCCAAAAGCATTGAAAACGATTTAAAGGAAGATATTAATAAAGCAAGACAGGCTGTTTCATACCTTGTCAGCCGTGACACCGAGGAGCTTACGGAAAGCTTTATTGTCTCAGCAACCATTGAAAGCATGACAGAAAATATAACTGACTCTTATATATCTCCTATTTTTTATTTCATGATATTATCATTTTTATTTATAATTTTTAATATTAATTATTATATTATATTATTATTTATTCCATTCATATATAGAATTTCAAATACTCTTGATGCAATGCTTGGATACACCACAGATGAACTGATTGATATCGGTTTTTTCCCGGCAAAGCTTGATGATGTCCTAAATTACATTCCATCAAGAATGGCAGGTCTGTTTGTTGTAATGTCTGCCTACCTGTTAGGATATGATGGAAAAAATGCATATGAAATAATGAGAAGAGATGCAAGAAAATGTCCAAGTCCAAATTCAGGCTACACTATGGCACCGACAGCAGGGGCTCTTAATATTCAGCTTGTAAAAAAAGGAACGTATATTCTGGGTGACAATACACATGAAATCAATGTCTCTGATATTTCAAAGGCAATAAGGTTAACGTCAACGACAATATCATTATTTACAATATTTATATTAATTATAATGACCATAGTTTATGTGATAATATGAAAATAGCTATTGTTTCAGTTTCCAAAAGGGGTTATGATTTATCCTTTAAAATAAAGAACCTCTTAGATAATGATTCCACTATAATAAGATGTGATATTTACCACAAAGATGTAAAAACTGTTTTTAATTTAGTTTTCAATGAATATGATGCAATAATTGCTATAATGGCTTCAGGGATACTGATAAGAAGCATTTCACATTTAATAGTGTCAAAGGTTAGCGATCCTGCTGTTTTAAACATTGATGACAACGGCAATTTCGTCATCAGCATGCTATCAGGCCATCTTGGGGGAGCAAATAAGTTAACGTTGAAAGTCGCTGAGCTGATTGATGCCACACCAGTTGTTACAACATCTACCGATGTCAATAAAAAATTGGGAATTGACGTTTTGGCTAAAGATCTGTATTTATCAATTGACGATACCAAAGAGATACTGCATTTCAACAAATCTATTTTAGAGTCAAAGCCATTGGTTTTCACAGTCAATAGCAGCTCTGATTATGATTATCTGTTCAATTATCTTAATGATAATACACTTGAAATGGATGTGTCAATCTATTTTTCAAGCAGAATTAATGAAAACGAAATCGAAGTCGAATGTGACAATCATAAAATTACTTTAAAACCTCGCAATGTTGTTTTCGGAATCGGTTGCAGACGTGGAAAAAGCAAAAATGAAATCAATGAAGCCGTTAAGACAGTATTGAAAGATTTGAAAATGGATAAGTCAAGAATCAACATGTTTTCATCAGCAGAAATTAAAAAGGATGAACAGGGCATTCTGGATTTGTCTGAAGAATTAAATATTCCGGTTAATTTTGTTGATTTGGATAGATTGAAACTCTTCAAGTCAAATGATATCCAAGAATCTGATTTTGTAAAATCCAAGTTTGGAATTGCCGGTGTATGCGAACCTTCTGCACTGATTACAGCAGGCTTCAATTCAAAACTGATATATAAGAAAACGGCTTTTGATGGCGTTACGGTATCTGTGGCGTTGGGAGAAAATAAAAAATAATAAATAAATTAGATTGCTTCTAATTTAGATAAAACTTCCCATATTAAAGTTCTTGCATGAACAGGGATGTTTGGATCATTACTGATTTCATCTAATTTACCTAAAACAGTACTTATCCTTACGGATTGATCTTTTTCATCATCTTTTAAGAGTTTGTTAGATTCATTAGCTGCTTCTCTAATGTTACGTGGAACACTATTTTCATTTGTGATGTATTCTAGTATTTCACATACTTCCTCAATATTCTGATTAGTCATAAAACTCCTCCTCCAAAAATTAAATTAAAATAAGTTTTAATATAATATAGTAAAATATGTTAAATCTTATATTTAATTGTTTGTGGTAATTCGAATATTTGTCATAGAAAAATATATATTAATATAATAAATAAAACTATATAACATGTCAGATGTAAGCAAAACTACTATAAATTTACCAAGTGATTTGAAAAAAGAACTTAAAATTATGGCTATTCGTGAAGATACTTCATTATCAGGCTTAATATTAAAAATGATTAATGAAGGTTACGAAGCTAGAAGAAACGATTCAGATGAATGATATTATTAAATATCCTTCACTGAATTCAACATTATAGACACAAACTGAGTTTTTGCTGACTCTTCAATAAACATTGCAAGTGATTGCGCTTCTTTTAAATTATTACCAACGCAAATCATCCCATGATTTTTTAAAATAAGTACATCCTCGTCTTTTATACCTTCAGATGCTTTCAGTGCAAGTTCCTCAGATCCAGGCCTTTCATATTCGATTGATGATAAGTATTCCTGATTGATCTGACCGAATCCTTCAAGCCTTTTGATTTTTTTATCGGAAAATGCAAATCCGGTGACATATGGAGAATGGATATGTACAATAGCGTTAACGTCATCTCTTTTTTTATATATTGCCAGATGCATCCCCACTTCGGATGAAGGCTCACCGCTGGTTAGGCAATTGCCCTTCATGTCAACCAGAACAATATCTTCCTCTTTCAAATCGCCCAATGACCTTAATGTAGGCGTAATGGCAATATAATCATCTAGTCTGATACTTACATTTCCTGATTTGCCGCTGACAAATTTGTTTTCATATAAATCATTGCATGTTTTTATTAATCTTTTAACGTTGTCCTGCATTATATCATCCAATTAGTCTATAAACCTGTACAATTTATATTGTCCCCTGTCTATTATAGGAACCTGAGCCGGAGTAGGCTCGATATTTTTAATTTTCTGGTAATCTGTCTGAGTCTGGAAGGTACCTGAGTTAATCATATGTATACCCTTGTATTTTTTGTATGAGTTAATGTGAATGTGTCCGGTATGGAAAATGTCCGGCACATGCTCGATGACCAGGTAATCCTCAAGTTCAGAAGCCAGAGGAGTTCTTTCCCCGTAAATTGGAGCAAGATGTCTTTTTCTCATTAATTCAACCATCATATCCTCATTTTTCTCATAGGATAGTCCTTTTATAGCCATAGGCAACTCATTGAAACTTTCACCGTGATATATCAGTACTTCGATTCCATCCAATGACACTACGGCAGGATTACTAACGAATTCAACGTTGTCAAGCTGATATAGAGATTTTGCGTATTCTTCAGGAACTGCAGGCTGAGGCTCAGCAAGCCTTGATGCATCGTGGTTTCCTGGAGTGATAATTATTTTAATGTCGCTTCTGATATTGCCTAAAAATCTTGCAGCTTCATCGTATTGTAGGCGAATGTCTTTTATTGACAGTTCCTTGTCCTGATTCGGATAGACGCCTATACCGTCAACAATATCTCCCGCAATGATTAGGTATTTGATGTTTTCGGCCGTCTTTCTCTGCTCTTCTGAACCATATTCACAGTTTATCCAGTCAATGAACTTCTGAAATGCATCTTCCAGGAAAGTTAGGCTTCCGATGTGAACGTCGGATAGAAAGACTATACCGAAGTCCATTTCCTTTTCTGAAATTCTCACAACATCAGGATAAATCAACTGGTTGGCTACTACAAAGTCATCATTCTTGTTAGCAATAACTCCAACAACTTCGTCTTTAACGAGCTTTTCGGCTTCTGCAAAGAGTTCCTCATTTTTGTTTGAAAAGAGTATGGAGATGCTTCCGGTATCATCTTCAAATTCAACAAATCTGTGGCCGTTTTTTGTGGATCTGATTTCCCTAACCATCAGAATAAGGTTCAATGTAGTTTGGCCGTCGTCAATGTCTGCAACTTTTGTTGTCATTTTCAAATCGGGCCTCTGCTTTAGGATATTGTATAATTTCTCATATCTTGACTGGAAATAAGTAATCAGGTCCCCGATTTCTCCGCTTGTGTATGATTTGTTTGAACTGTCCTGGATAACTTCAAAATCATATGTGACATCACTTTTCTCCAGGTTTCTTTTGAATTGAATTTTAGCATCAACAACTTTTTCTGAATCATCCTTTTTTACAATACCTTCAGAGGAAGAGCTTTTATCTTCGCCAACTTCCAATTTAGGTTTTTCAGTTTTGGAATCATCTAATGGCTTATCTGTTTCGGGAGCTGATGATTTTGAATCCTCATTTTTTTCAGTTTTATTTCCTGTGACTTCATCAACTATTTCACCATTTACTGATATCAAGTCCATAGCCTTAAAATCACTGCTTTTAAGTTTAACAATTAAATCTGAAGCGAAATTTAAGGGATTGTCTTGAGACATCACTTTTTTGTAAGCATCAGGCGATAAATTAATTCCTTTCTTTGCGAATTTAAGTAAAATGTTGTTTGTCATATTAGTTAAAATTTTTATTTTCAATGCTTATAAACTTTGAGAATATGAGAAGGTTATATTGTATGAGGAGGTAATTTTTAGATGGGTGATTTAGTTATATTTATTATATATTAAAAATAGATTTAACTATATTATATAGCAAGATGTGATAAAATGGCAAAAATACTTAGAATAATACTTGTAATTGTCTTATTTATAATATTTTTTGAGATAGGACTATTTAGTTCATATACAATTGTCACAGCTGAAGTTCCTGATGTTCAGGGATTAATTGATATGCAGGTAAACAAGATTACCGGTTTCTTTAATCCTCAGAATGTCAATGAAGTGCTAATCAAAGATCCAACATATGTTAACATTACCAATCAGAAGGATGTAGCAATGCAGATGGAGAATCTGTCGAATGTGGATGGAATCAATGTTGAATCAATGAACGCATCAACATTTGATGACACAGACAACAGCGAATTCAATGTTACCGTTGAAGCGTTGGGCTATGCAGCACCTAATTCAACTTCAGGACAAATTATAATCAGTCAGAATCCATCCTATAAGGTCATCGTTTCAGGCGTTGCATTTTATAGAAGTGGAGAACTGGTAGTTGACACAGATACCATAAAGGTAGATTCTGTTTTAAAATTATATTAAGGGAATATTATGATTAATGTAATTGGAATTGGTCAAAATAGAGAAAACATGACTTTAGGCGCTTTAAAAGCCATTGAAGAGTCTGACGTTATAATTGGTTATAAGAAGTATATTAACCAAATAGAAGATCTCATTGTTGATAAGGAAATTTTGAAAAAAGGAATGGGGGATGAAATAGCTAGGGCTGAAGTTGCTATTCAAAAAAGTAAGGAAGGCCAAACAGTTTCATTAATCAGTTCCGGAGATCCGGGTGTCTTTGGAATGGCAAACGTTTTATATCAGATCCTTTCCAAATATGATGACATCGAAGTGAAGGTATATCCGGGAGTTTCAGCTCTTAATTACGCATCATCCAAGTTAGGAGCTCCATTGAATGATTTTGCAGCAATCAGTTTAAGCAATATTTTAACTCCACTGTCTGAAATTGAAAAAAAGCTAAGGCATGCACTAGAAGCTAATTTAATCATAGCTATCTATAATCCTATAAGCAAAACACGTAAGGAACCATTCAGAAGATTTAAAAAATGTGTTTGGGACATTAAGGGAGAAAATGCCTTAATTGGTATTGTTGACAGTACCTATGAACCGGCAAAGGAGACAGTTGTCAAGGTTAAGGATTTGACTGAAGATATTGTTAACATGTCATGCACGCTGATTGTAGGAAATGACCTGACTTATGTTCAGGATGGAAAGCTGATAACTCCAAGGGGCTATGTCATAAGGTCTCCAATTCATGAGCTTTCAAGAAATCATTATGAGAAGTTCTTGAACGGCGAGGTTCCACACGGTCCGAACAGGGAATGTGAATACTATCCATGTCACTGGGATGGCCAGTACTGTGATTTCTGCTATTGTCCTTTTTATCCTTGCGGTGATTCTTCAACAGGTGGTGAATGGATTAAGGGCAAGAACGTCTGGAACTGTAAGGAATGCAAATGGCCTCATAAAAAGGAAGCCGTTGAATGCATGAGAGGCCCTATTGAGGAAATTCTAGAAGAAGTTGACGATTTGAAATCTAAAAAGAAAAAACTGTTAAAATTAAGAAGAGCATGTTTATTAAAAAATAATCCAAGAGATTTATAGGTGATTATATGTCGATTAAAAATCTTTTAATTGAAATGAAGAATATGTCGGAGCTAATGGTAGATTTAGCTTATTCGGCAGTTTTATTTAACAGCGTTGATGCTGCTGAAGAGGTATTGACTTTGGAAAATAGGGTTAATGCCATGAATTATGAGATTAAAAAGGAATCTTTGGTTGCGGCAAGGTCTTATGAGGATGCAGAGAAACTGACAGCTTTGCTTGAAATTGCTGAGGCCGCTGAAAGTATGGCAAATGCCGCTAAAGATTTGGCTGATTTAGTAATTAAAGGTATCAAACCGCATCCTGTATTTAAGATGGTTATGGAAGAATCCGACAAAATGATTGCTAGAATCAGTGTAATTGAAGAATCAGATTTAGCAAATAAAACTTTAGGAGAATTATTTTTAGCAAACCGTACAGGAATGCGTGTTATTGCAATCAGAAGAGGAGAATCATGGATTTACGGTCCAGATAAAAATACTATGATTCTCGCCAATGATATTTTACTTTTAAAAGGAACTGATGAAGGTGCAGAACTCTTGAGAAAATTGGCATCTGCAGCATGTTCACTTGAAGATATTCCAGAAGAACTGGAAGATGAAGATTAGGTGATAAAATGATGGGGGGTAGTGATATGCATGAAAACAAAAAAGAAGAAGATTCGCAGTTCACTATCTTCAATTCCGGATTTTATCACAGAACATAATTCAGTTATAAAGGAAAGCTTTATTGCACTTTTAATTTGTGCATTGGGAGATTTATTTGCCGGAATCATTTTAGGAAACATGACCTTTTTCCTAAAGGCTTTTCCAGGTCTGCTTGTTATTATTCCCGGTGCTATCGGTATGAGAGGAAACATTTTCGGATCTTTTGCTTCAAGACTCTCAACGAATCTGCACATCGGTATGATTTCCCCTAAATTCGAAAGGTCAGAGCAGTTGAACAGCAATATTGTTTCAGCTTTTGTACTGACAATGATTTTATCACTGTTTTTAGCAGTACTTGCCAAAATATTCTGTTTAGCTTTTAATTTTGAATCAATCCCTTTAGTCGATTTTATTTTTATTAGCATAATGGCCGGTGTGATTTCCAACGTTATCATGCTTCCGATAACAATGTTCATTTCATTTAGAAGCTTTAATCATGGATGGGATCCCGATAACGTAACAACACCTGTAATTGCAGCTGTCGGTGATTTGTTTACCTTGCCGGCAATTGTAGCTGCTGTACTCATATTATCCTATTTGAACAGCAATATGCTGATTAAATACATTGTTTCACTTATAATTGTTGTTTGCGTAGTGATAGCCTTTGTTTATTCTATTAAAATGTCCGATGAGTCTAAAAAGATCATTACACAGTCAACTCCAGTCTTGCTTGTAAGTTCCGTTTTAGGCGTTTCTGCCGGAGGAATATTGAACTCTTCAATAGAAACTCTGCTGACCAACCCTAGCCTGCTTACATTATTACCATTATTCTCAGGTGAAAGCGGCAGTTTAATAAGCATATTGAGCGCAAGATTATCATCTGCTCTTCACTACGGTGTAATAGAGCCTATGAAAAGGCCTGCCGGCGAAAGCATTCACAATTTTTTAATTTGTTATATTTTGGCTATCGTTATGTTTCCTTTAATAGGATTCATCGCTGAGGATTCAACTCAAATTTTAGGCTTGTCCGGTGTCGGATTTTTAAATATAATATCCATTTCACTGATTTCAGGAATCATTTTAATCTCAGTAATGATTTTTGTCGTATATTACATATCAATCACGTCATACAACAGGGATTTGGATCCGGACAATATTGTAATTCCAATTTCCACAAGCGTTACTGATGCAATTTCCAGTCTTATATTAATTTCAGTATCGCTATTAATTCTTGGAGCGGCGATTTAGCTCCAAGCCTTAATAACAAAATCACAGGTCTGGGTTGTAAAGTAGTTGTAGTTCAGTTTGCTTTTATCGAAATCCTTTGGAACGGCTACCAGCACAGCTTTTGTATCCTTTTTATTCAGATGAATGAATATTACGGAACTCGTTTCTTCCGATTCAAATAATCCGGCCAAATCATCATTCAGATATATTTTCGTTTTTGAAACTCTAGCACCGTCTCCAAAATATTTAAAGTGTGTTGTGTCAATTGAGTATTTGACGTTGTTTTTTTCGCCGTCATCAAACAGCAGATAGTAATCAAGCTTTTTAAGGTTTGAGCTGAATAATTTAAGATAATTGCAGCTGTGGTCCTTTTGATTATGGTCGTGATTGCATTTTCCGTTGGTTAAAAAGTCACATACAACATATTTTTTAAAGAAATCGCATTTTACAATTCTGTTAACGCTGTAAACGTTATTGCTGCCCTTTTCATCCGAACCTATTTTTACACTTGAAACGGATGTCTCACGTGGAATCAGCTCCATCGATGAGTGAAATTTTTCATCAAAGATTCTTTTTGTAACATAGTTATCGTAATTTCTGCCGAGTTCAAGGAGTTTGTAGTATGAGACGCTGTTTGGAATGACGTTGTCATCTTCATTGACGATGGCAAGTCCAATTCTTTTAGCCTTAAAGTCTTCCCAGTTTATGGGATTTCCCGCATCATTTATAAGACTGTCGCAAACTTCAGTGATTGTCTTTTCAATATTGTTGTTTTCCACACCCTTTGAAATTTTTTCCTGGGAAAGTTCCGATGCCGTTAATATGACTCCTAAAATAAGAAGGACTATAATTCCCACCACCACTATTTCAAGTGTAAAGTTTCCTCTGTTATCCATCCCGAACCAACCCGTATTTTTTTGCATGAGAATCGTCCAAAATAAGACTTGTCGGACTTAATTTGTTTAATTTTTCTCCAGGATAATGGTCGTTAAACACAACATGATCCGAGCACGATACGCTTTCATTTTTCCAAGGGATATATGTCTGGATAAATACTTCCATTCCATAATGTGGGCATACTCCCTTCCCGTCCAGTCTGCACAAATAACAGCTTCCGTCAGCGCTTTCATGGAAATATCCCTTTTTTAAACAGTCATTCATAGTATTTCCATCGCCGTGATGAATATAGGGGTCATAAGGACATTTTTTTATGGTTAATGGCGCTGTTGCCCCAACGTATGCCTCGTAACCGTCTATTCCGTTTGACCTTAAATATTGGCTTAATGCCTGGAAATAAAAAATCGTGTCCCATTCGTGCTGTATATTATAACGAAGTTTAGGCAGCTTTGCATATGGAAGAGGGTCTTTTAAACCTTCAATTGATGAATTGCTTTCAATTATTCCATTATACTGATGGGAATCCTTGTCGGCTTTAACCCTGACCTTAAACAAAACTTTCCATGGGCTGTCTGTGCTTTCAACAGAGGTTACTTCTGAGCGAATGTCAATTCCGTACTTTTTCTTATATTCCAGATTCACATCTTTCAGCTTGTTATTCATGATTTTCTTGATTTCCTTTCTGCTGTCATGAATAGTGTGTGCATGATAGAGTTTTTCTGTTTCTTCAGCTATCGATTCCCTACCCAGCTGCTCCAAATTTCTCTTATAGTCTTCAATAATGTATTTTACATTGTCATTTTCGATAGAGTCTATATTTTCACTTTCCATGTAATTTATGCTATTGATAATAAATATTACAATCAGAATAAGCGAAACTACCAAAATGACGGTTGTTCCTGTAATTAAATTTCCTTGATTATCGAGTTTAGAATACATGGAATAAGGTATTGATTCATATTTTTTATATTAGTTTTTGAAGTGCGACTCCGTGTTTTTTTAAAACCTTTATATATGATTTTGATAAGAACCTTTAATTCATAAGATACTTTTTTATATTATTGTTTTTAAATCTAGTAATAATTAAAAAAATATTTGGAGGACTTTCATGTCAGATACTGTTAGAATGTGGCGTCATATACAACAAAGATACAATCTTTTAGGTTCAAAATGTCATGAATGTGGAGATGTATTTTTCCCGTCTCGTGTTGTTTGCCCAAATTGTAGAAGAAAAGGTAAATTGGAACCATTCCAATTTTCAGGAAAAGGAAAGATTTACACTTATTCCGTTATCAGATCCGCTCCTGATGATTTCAAAAAAGTAGCACCATACGCTGTTGCTGTCATTGAATTAGAAGAAGGCGCAAAATTAACTTCACAATTGGTTGATTGTGATGTTGATGAAATTGAAATTGGCGATCCTGTTGAAATGGTATTTAGAAGAATTTCTGAAGACGGCCCTGACGGCGTTATTTCATACGGATTCAAATTCAAACCAATCAAATAATTTGATTTTAGGGAAAAGTAATATTTCCCTTAAAAATATTCTATTTTTTTTAATAACCACATTTAAATAATACTTTTTTTAATATTAATATTATGTCAAATAATATCGGAATTTTACTTATTAGTCATGGAAGTAGTTTACCATTTGGTGAAATTACTTTTAAAGAAATTAAAGATAAATTTATTGAAAAAACAGGTTATGCAACTGAAGTTGGTTATATGAAAGTGTCTGAGCCATCTATTTCAGGCGCTGTTGAAAACTTAAAAGGTGAAGTTGACAATTTGAATAAGATTATAGCACTTCCCGTATTTTTAGCTCCCGGAATTCATACTAACATCGATATACCAATACTTTTAGGTTTAGACCCTTTGGAAATTGATCCTAGATGTCCTGACGGCAATTATCCTGATGAACATTATCTCTCCATTGCTGATGAGGTAGATTTTGATGGGGAAATAGAATTACTTTCAGCAATCGGGCCTGATGATGATTTAGTCAAATTCATCGATAAGAGAATAGATGAGGCTTTAAATGAATCCAAATTAAATGAAGATGCGAAAACTGGTGTATTATTAGTTTCTCATGGAAGCAGATTGAAATACAATAAGCAGTTCATTTCAGCTTTATTTGCCAAATTTGAAAAAGTCACTGATTATCCATGTAATTTCGGATTCATGGAACTGTCCGAGCCGGATATTCCAAAAGCTGTTGATGCTTTGCTTAGTGAAAATGACATCGAAAGGCTGATTGTTGTTCCGGTATTCATTGCACCGGGTGTTCATACAACAAACGACATTCCAACTATTTTAGGTCTTAAAGAGCCACATTCACATGAGCATCATCATGACCATGATCATGGTCACCATCATCACCATCATGACATTGCAGCTATTGATTTTGATGGTGAAATTTTGTATCCGGAGCCAATCAAGGCCGATGATATCCTAATCGATATTTTAATTAAAAAAGTTAATAATTCTTTTTAATATTAACTTTTTAACAACCATTTTTAAAGAAACTTTAAATATTTTTAATTATAAATTATAATAAGTAATAAAAAATGAGTTGTTATTATGATTGATGAAAAAACTGGTATTTTACTTTTAAGCCATGGAAGTAGATTAGACGATGGTGAAGAAGTAATTAAAGCTTATACTGATATGTACAGGGAAGAATTCCCTCAAGCTATTATTGAATACGGATTTATGGAAATTAGAAAACCTGGAATTCCAGAAACTATGAATAAATTAATTGAAGGTAATGATTTGGAAAAAATTATAGTCGTGCCTGTTTTTGTCGCTCATGGACTTCACACAAAAAGGGATATTCCATCTTTACTTGGTATTGAAAGCGATTTTGAAGGCGATGAACATGAACATCATCACCATCATCATCACGATCACGATCATGACCATGGACACGATCACGGACATCATCATCACCACCATCATGACGATGACGATGAAGAGTTTGAATTTGATGGTGAAATAATCTTAACTGACCCTCTTGGTATCGATACAAGGCTGTATGATATCATCAAGGACAGAATTTCAGAACACTTATAGCTGTTCTGAAAACTTTTTTTTAGTAAAATTTATATACTATAATAATGTATAAATTACATTACATCAAAATAATTTATGTGATATTTATGAATTTTAAAAATATTTATTTGATAACTATTATTATATTGGCTATTTTTTCAATCTCAGCCATAAGCGCTGAGGAAATAGCTGATGCTGATAATGGAGTGGATATCATAGGCTCCGATGTTAATGTAGCTGATGATATTATATCCGCCGATATTATTGATGAAAATAATGTTATTTTAACAAATTCCAGTGATTTGGGAGGAGAAGATTCCAATTCAACTGACAGTAATGAGACAGACGAAAACAGTACTGATGATAATCAAACTGAAAAATCATCAATCGAATCCAGTGACTTAACTAAATACTATAAAAACGATACCCAATTTGAAGCGACTTTTTATGATGTGGACGGAAATCCTTTAGTTAACCAGACAGTTCCTGTAAAAATCAACGGAGTAACTTACAACAGGACTACAAAGGATAACGGATCCATCAGATTTGTTATCAATTTGGCTCCTGGAAACTATGTTATTGAACTAGCCAATCCGGCAACCGGTGAAAACGCTTCAAACAACATTACCGTATTGCCAACCATCAGCGGTGAAAATCTTGAAAAGTTCTTCAGAAATGCATCCCAGTACTATGCTACCATTTTAAACGGTCAGGGAATGCCTGCTGCCAATACTATAGTTACATTCAACATCAACGGAGTGTTCTATAACCGTACAAGCAATGCAAACGGTACAGCTAAATTGAACATTAACTTAAACCCTGGAAAATATGTCATTACTGCAACAAATACATTAAATGGTGATGCGATTTCAAACAATATCACTGTTTTATCCACCATTCAAGGAAAAGACATTTCCAAATATTTCAAAAACGATACTCAATATTACGCTAATTTCACAGACGGTCAGGGCAATCCTTTAGCCAATACCACTATTCAATTCAATATTAATGGTGTACTCTATGACCGCAAGACCAACGCTAACGGTACAGCTAAATTGAATATCAATTTAAATCCAGGAACTTATGTAATCACAGCATATAATACAAACACTTCCGAGTTAAAATCAAATACTATTAAAGTATTGAGCACTATTGTCGTTAAAAATTCAAATTCCGGCGGAAACATTTCCATGGAATATAATAATAGCAATAAGTTCACTGTAGAGCTCCATTATAATAACGGTACTTTAGCTAAAAATAAAGAAGTATCATTCAACATCAACGGAGTGTTCTATAAAAGAACAAGTAATGAAAACGGAACCGCTTCATTAAATATTAATTTAATCCCTGGAAACTACATCATTACTTCCGAATTTGACGGATGTGTAATTTCAAACATCATCAAAATTAGAATTTCCCCTACCATCAAATTGGTAAACGCTACTGTAAAAGTTGGTCAACCGATTCAATTCTATTTGCATGAGAAAAACTCCGGCAATCCGATAACCTCTCCTCATTACGGTATTTTATACTATAACGGAACCACTTATGGTGCTTATCCCGATGCCAATGGATTAGTTTCATTTACCCAAACTTTTATCAATAACGGTCAAAACTTTACTGCAGGTAGCAATCCGTTCTGTTTGTTTGGTACACTTGATGACGGATACTACTCATCATTATACAATGGAAATACCATTAGAGTGGTAGAATAGAATTAATGTGACTATTCACATTAATTTTTACTTTTTTTTCTTAAGATTTATTTATTTTAAAATTAATACTATATACATGGCTTTAAATGTATCAGATATCGGTGAAAAGGAATTAATTAAATATATTTTATCTCAATCAGAAAGCATAATCGCCGATGACACAGCTATTACTGATTTTAATGATACCAATCTCATTTCCACATGTGACATGCTGATTGCATCAAGGCATTTTCCGGAAGGGATGTCCTATTTTCAGATGGGCTTTAAGGCCGTGACGGTCAATGTAAGTGACCTTGCAGCCATGGGGGCCGACCCTTTAGGATTTTTATTGTCAATTGCCCTTCCCAAGGATTTGGATGTCAATAGTTTTAAACAGATAATTGAAGGAGTCATTAAAGCCTGTGAGTATTATAACATTCCTCTGATTGGCGGGGATACAAACGAGGCTTCTGAAATCATCATATCAGGCACTGCTTTGGGCTTGTGTGACAATCCGATGATGAAAAACACCGCAAAAGAGGGCGATTTAATCTGCTTAAGCGGTGATGTCGGACTTGTCGCCTTAGGATTTAATTTGAATGGGCAAAACATCTACACAAAAAGGTCTTTAGAGCCTTATGCACGATTGAAGGAAGGCAAAATCATCAAAGATGCCGGCGCTACATCCGCAACCGACATTACTGACGGTCTTGCATCAGAGCTCTATGAAATGAAGCCGGATTGCTTGGGATTCATGATTTATGAGGAAAAACTGGAAATATCTGATGAATATAAAAGATTATCTGCCGATTTGGGTTTAAATTATTTGGATTTGCTTTTGCATGTCGGTGAAGATTTCGAACTGCTTTTTACAATCAGTGAGGATAATGATTTGGATATTGACTATAAGGTTATAGGTGAGGTCAATACGTCTGATAAAGTCGAAATCACTCTTATTAATGGAGATGTTAGGGAAATAGAAAACAGGGGATACAATCACTATGTTAGTTAGTCAGAACTTATACAAAAAAAGCTCCAAAACACAAAAGGTCAGATGTGAAATCTGTGCCAACTATTGTAAGATTAAGGATGGCAGTGTTGGAGTTTGCAGACAGCATAAAAACATCAATGGAGAGCTTTTTGATTTGAGTTATGGCATTGTGTCTTCATTAAGTCCTGATCCTGTTGAAAAAAAGCCTCTGAATCACTTCATGCCGGGCACATTCACATATTCAATCGGAGGTTTCGGGTGTAACATGACATGTTTGCACTGCCAGAACTATATCATCTCACATGAATATGAAAAATTCGGGGATGGTATCAAGATACTGCCAGAAACGATTGTTGAAAATGCACTTAAGTTTAACTGTAAGTCAATTGCTTGGACCTATAATGACCCTACGATACACTTGCCCTTCAGCAAAAAAACTTCTCTGCTTGCAAAGTCAAAAAACTTGAAAGTGATTTATGTCAGCAACGGATACATGTCTTCCCAGTCACTTGAAGAGATACTGACATTTGTCGACGCATTCAATATAGACTTGAAATCTATGTCTCAGGATTTTTATAAAAAAGTCTGCGGTGCGGATTTGGATATCGTTCTGGACAACTTAAGAAGAATATATATGGAAGGCAAGCATCTGGAAGTGACCAACCTTATCATTAATGACTATAACGATTCAATTGAAGAGATTGAAGAGCTTTGCGATTTTGTTGCTTGTAAGCTTTCGGTCGATGTTCCGCTGCACTTTTCACGGGCATTTCCATATTATAAAATGAGGGATATAGAACCTACCAATAAAGAAACACTGTATAAAGCCCGTGCCATTGCCCTAGATAAAGGAATAAAACATGTTTATTTGGGAAATATTTGATTTGATGTTTTAAAAATTTTCAGATTTTCAAAAAGAATATACCTTTTTTAAAAAATCACGCAGTCGCACTTCCATAATTTTTAAGTATTAATTTTTTAATAATTTGTATTAATTAAATTATGGAGGTTAATGATGAAACATCAAAATATTGACAAATTCTTCAAAGTATCGGCAATACTTTTTGGACAATTGTTCGTTGATTTCTTTGGATTGAATTATCATGTAATCAGATTATACAGGAATGAATTGAATACATTTAAAGGAAGGACTTATTTACGGATTTAGTGTTTGAAACACGTGAAGGAATACTGTTGAATTTTGAATTTCAGGATAAGAAACTTAAAAAAGAACATTTGAAAAAATATATGGATTATAAGGTTCATTTACAATGCCAATCAGGAAAACCGGTTGTTACAGTAATTATCTGTACATATCACATCAAATCAAGAATCTATATATATGATGAAACCGAAACATCTCTGTTAAAGCCAATTATACACTATTTAACAGATTATTACGATGAAGTTAAGTATTTAACTATTAAAAATAAAATTAATAATAAGTTAAAACTGTCACTAAGGGAAATCCAATTTTTAGTACTATTGCCATTCATGACTAGGAAAAAATTTAGATTAAATAAAGTAAGGGATGTTTGCAGTTTGATAGAGGAAATTAAAGATAAGAATCTATTTGATGATGAGAAATATTATTTGCCGTTGATTTCAGCGATTCATCAGTATGTCAGTGATGAAACTGAACGAAATAACTTAATTAAGGTGTTAACTATGAATATGCCCGCAGATGAGATATATGAGAAAGTAATGAATAGTGGAATATTTGAGCAAGGTTTGGAACAAGGTTTGGAACAAGGTTTGGAACAAGGAGTGGAACAAGGAGAATTCAATATGGCTCTTAAAATTAAGAGATCTTGGGGAATTGATGAGGCGGTTAGGCTTAGTAATTTTTCTAAAAAGGAACTTGAAGAGGAGATTTTGGATAAATAATTAAATGGGTTAGTATTTCAAACCCATATTATTCTCCAAAACTCACTCTTTCGA
Organism: Methanobrevibacter sp.; assembly: GCF_045603845.1. Taxonomy (GTDB): domain Archaea; phylum Methanobacteriota; class Methanobacteria; order Methanobacteriales; family Methanobacteriaceae; genus Methanocatella. The sequence continues at coordinate 27,143 of NZ_JAZUMY010000074.1, read as the reverse complement.
ATTTTTCTAAAGTTTTCAGTGATTTTGTAGCATCCACACCAATTTTTGTTGTGGTGCCGTCACTTTCAGCTACAGGATCAAGTGATGAGCCACGGACATTAGGAACAATCATAATGTCCCTGTCTCCTTTTACACGTGTAGCTATTGCATATTCAACATCTTCAGCGTCAAACACGTTAACGTCAGTATCCACCACAACACAATGCTTGAGTGATGGGTGAGCTGATAATGCGGCCATGATGGCATTTTTGCCGTCACCTTCAGTCTGTTTATTGATTGAAACGGCAGCATGCAACCAGCAGCAGCCTCCTTCGGTTAAAACTACATTTTCAACTGTCGGAACTGCATTTTTAACTGATTTATATATTCTTGGCTCTTGAGGAAGTCCCTGGAGCAGTTTATGTTCAAATCCTGCAGGAACTATTGCGTGATATGCAGGATTGTCTTTTTTGATATGCATTTTTTCCAGGTTAATGACCGGCTGGTCACGGATGATGTCATAAGTGTCAGTCAAGTCAACGAATGGTCCTTCAGCAACAGTTTCAGTCACTGAAATCTTACCTTCCAGAATGATGTCTGCTTGAGGAACTTCAAGTTCACCGCATTTGATTAAAGTCAGTTTCCCGTCCTTGAATGCATTTGCCACTTCCATTTCGTTATAGTCGATTGGAATTGAAGTGGTACTTGCAAGCAGTATTGCAGGGTCCATTCCGATAGCTATTGCAATTTCCAGGTCCCTGCCTAATTTTTGAGCCTTTTGGAAATATGTGTATAAGTTTCTTGGAACGATTCTGATGACAAGCCTTTTATTATCTAATACCATCATCCTGTGAATTGATGCGTTTTGGATTCCGTTTTCAGGGTCACGTGCAAAAACGACACCTGCCGTGATATATTTGCCGCCATCTCTTTTATAATGCGTTAATATAGGAATTTTATCCAAATCAACTTCTAAAGTATCATATTCACTGAAATCGGTAAATTTATCCACTTTAATCGGATTGTCACTTGCTTCAATTATTTTTTCAGTGATTTCAGAAACTTTACAGTTAATTGATTCAGCTATTTTTTCACGGGTATTGCAGATACCTGAAATGACAGGCATGTCAAATCCCTTAACGTTTTTAATAATGACGGTGTCTTTGGGATAGTCTCTAAGAACACGGCTTATTTCAAATTCGGAGGATAGCTCTTCAGTAATTTCTATTATATTTTCATTATCAATATTCATTTTTAATCCCTACAAATTGATTTTTTTGTCTTTTAATTTAGTTAATATTTCAATAATGTTAGTATCTTTAATTGAAAGTATTTCACCGGCAAGAACAGCCGCATTACGTCCGTTGTTTATTCCGACTGTTGCTACAGGCACTCCCGGAGGCATGTTGACTGTAGTTAGCATATAATCGTTTCCATTTTCGTTTTCGCATGGAACGCCAATAACCGGCCTGTCTGTAAGGCCGACCAATGCGCCTGTAACCTGTGATGAGTTTGAACTGATTCCAATAAATATTTTTGAATTTTCAACTTCCTTGATATAGCTTTTGAATTTACTGTTTGACCTGATCGGGCACACTACTTTCATATTGTAGCTTATCTTAAGTCTGTCCAGTGTAACGCTGACCTTTTTAGCGGTAATCAAATCGGAATGCCTTCCGACAATAATTGCAACATCCGCATCCTTATTAATCAGTGAACTGTCAATATCGATTAGTTCATCCTTCTCGATTTTTATATTGTCAACATTCATGAAATCCTTAACGAGGTATTTTTTATCTTCAAATTCATCAACGGCTTTATTGCTTTCAAAAACTTTCTTCTTGTATTCCTTTCTTAGGTTGATAACTTTCTGGCGGATTTCCTCATCATGTATTGCCATAAACTGGGCAGCAAGTATCGCACCGTTATCTCCCCTGTCAATTCCGACAGTCGCAATCGGGGAAGGATATGGCATTTGAACACAGGATTCAAGAGCATCTATGCCGTTTGTTTTCACATCAACCGGAACTCCTATGACAGGCCTTGGAGTATAAGCCGCAATAGCACCCGGCAAGTGTGCGGCAAGCCCTGCAATTCCAATAAACACTTCAATTCCGGCATCAGTACCCTGCCTTACGATTTCACGAACGAGATTTGGAGTCCTATGGGCTGAAGCTATTTTTAGACTATAGGGAATTTCCAGTTTTTCAAAAATATTCATACTTTTCTCAGCAACAGCCATATCAGAGCCGCTGCCCAATACAATCATCACTTTTGGAATCATTGTAAAATACCTTCATTATAATTAATATTAGATATTAATATAATTTTTTTAATATTTAACATTGTATTTTATTTCAAAAAAATTTCAAAAAAAAGCCATTAATAAAAATTAATTAAAGTCAATATCAGCATGCCTGACAGGAAGAGTGTTATTAACATTATAACTATATCCTTATAGTCATCAAGATTTTTATAGCAGTTTTTGCCTAAAATAAAAGGAATCAACATCAGAATTGGAATGAAATATCTTGCCTGAATGCCTAGAATGCTGCTTAATCCAACAGGCGTCCAGCTTAAAAACTGAGTTAAAAATGTGCTGAGATAAACCAGAAGGAAAATGAAAATAAACCATATCCTTTCTTTTTTGTCAAATTCGCTTGCTGAAAACAGTGAAAACACAAAAAACATTATAAATAGTATTATATTGAATATGTACTGGCCGTTTGCATAAATCTGATGATAGAAGCTCAGTTCCTGAATGAATATTGTGTAGAATGAAGCGCTGATGCTTTTTATAAATGTTAATATTACATTTAAAGGATTGTTCAGTATGTAATTGAACTGGCCGGAAGTGCTGATGTTATTTTGGATAATGTAGTTTATTCTTCCGCCGTTAAGCAGTTCATGGGATGCGTATTTAAGGGAATATGTCATAGCAATTGCCATTATAACAATTGCTGCTGCTTTAATGAGGACATTAATGTTTTCGGATTTGAATTTGTCTTTTGGAATCAGAAATATTAAAAGCAGCATGAAGACATATGGAACTTTCAAAAGACCCATCAACAAGCCTGATATAAGAAAAACTGACAGATCTGACTTGTCAATGCTTTCACTTTCATACATCCGAATAAAGTAGGAAACGTTTAAAATTCCCATTGCAAAAATTAAGGAGTCTGCACTCATTGATGAAGCTTGAAAAACGGCTAATGGGAGGCATGCCATAAATAACAATGTATATTTGTATTTTGGTGCTTTTTTAATTGCAAAGCATGCTATAATGGAATATAAAATTGCATTGAAAGCTCTGCCAAGCCATAATGTCCATATCATTGACAGGTCAGCTATCTTAGCAAGAAATATTCCTATGGCCTGTGCGATATATGCGTAAAAGAGATTTTGGGAAAATACCGATTCAAAATATCCCTGTCCGTCCCAGATATCGGTATGTGAGAAATTGGCATTGAAAACTGTCGATCCCATGTTATAGACCATATCCCAAAAGTAGTTGTTCATGTAATATCCCTGATTTGGAGTATATTCGGGGATTAGTATGCCTTCAGAAGTCAAATCGCTTCTTGCAAAGTGTTCAGCCTCATCGGGAGCTATAAAAATGGGAGACGTGAATGCAACTATCACACCGAAAATAAGCAGATACAGCAGTGCAGTCCTGTGAACGTCTTTGCTTTTTGTTGAATAGGACAGCAATATGAATCCTGCACATATAACGAAAGCTATTAATATTAGGTTGATTTTTGAAAAATCAAATTCGTTTAAAGCAAATATTGCTGCGGTAAATACCAATATTGTTATTAGATATATCCAGATTACTCTGCTTTTTAAATAGTGCTTTATATTAATCACCAAAAATCAAGTGTTTTTTTATCGTATTTTCTTGCCGTAAAACATCACACGACGTGCTGAAAAGTTCCAGAAAAGTACAATAATTGACGCGAATATTTTAGACCATAAATAGTTAATGGAAAACATATCCGTGAATATGTAGAGCAGTATTTCGGTAAATATCAATCCCACAAAACTTATTGCCAAGAATAAATTGAATTCAATAGCCCTGTTTTCGATTTGGCTTTGGTTGAATACCCATGATGTGGACAGGTAATAGTTTGCAAGAACTGATATGAAAAATGCAATTGCTGCGGATATCAGATAGTTGACACTGAAAAAGTGCACTAATGAGAAATATATGAAAAAGTCAATTAGAAATGCTGTTCCTCCCACAAAAATAAATCTGAAGAACTGCAGAAGTATGTTATCGGTTTTTTCAACGAATAATTTATTGGTCAAATCTCTCATCCAATCACCATATACAATATTTTATTAAATCATCATATTTAAATTAGCATAGACAGCTGAATTCTCCTTCTTTGTATATCTACATCCAAGACTTTCACGTTTACAATCTCTCCGACACTGACAATGTCAAGGGGATGCTTGACGAATTTGTTGGCTAGCTGTGATTTGTGAACCAGTCCGTCCTGATGGACTCCAATATCGACAAATGCACCAAAATCCACTATGTTTCTAACGGTTCCCTCCAGTACCATACCTTCCTTTAAATCCTCAATGGAAAGGACATTCTTTCTTAATTTTGGTTTGGGCATGTCTTCACGAGGATCACGGCCGGGCTTTTTAAGCTCTTTTACAATATCTTTTAGAGTTTCAACACCTATATTGAGTTTTGATGAAATTTCATCCAGATTTAAATTGTCAAGTTTTAAATTGTCTTTCCCGACATCATCAAGACCATATCCAAGACTTTTCAAAAGTTTTATTGTTGCATCATATGATTCAGGATGTATTGTCGTATTGTCCAGAGGATTTTCTGAGTTGGTGATTTTAACAAATCCAGCACATTGCTCATAAGTTTTCTTACCTAGTTTTTTGACATTCAAAAGCTCTTCACGGTTTTTAAATCCTCCATTGTCATAACGGTATTCGATGATGTTTTTTGATGTGGTTTTGTTAAGGCCGGACACGTAATTCAATAGGCTGTATGATGCTGTATTTAAATCAACACCCACTTCATTAACGACCTTTTCAACAACGCCGTTCAGTGATTCTCCCAGTTCCTTCTGGTTCATGTCGTGCTGATACTGTCCCACACCGATTGATTTTGGATCGATTTTTACAAGTTCCGCCAGCGGGTCCTGAAGCCTTCTTGCAATGCTTACGGCACTTCGCTCGCCTTCGCTGAAATCCGGAAATTCTTCATCGGCCAGCTGGCTTGCTGAGTAAACTGACGCGCCGGCTTCATTAACAATAATAAATTCAACGTTCGTATTTTTAATAATGTCTGCTACAATCTCGGCGGATTCCCTTGAAGCGGTTCCGTTGCCTATAGCTATAACGTCAATATCATATTTTTTAATTAAATCACGAACGATTTTTTTGGATTCGTTAATTTTGTTCTGGGGTTCTGTAGGATATATTAATGCAGTATCAAGGACTTTTCCTGTCCTGTCAATGATTGCCAGCTTACATCCGGTTCTAAATGCTGGATCCCATCCGAGAATTGTTTTTCCGGAAAGCGGAGATTCCATCAGCAGCTGATTCAAATTTTGGGCAAATACCTTAATTGATTTTTCTTCAGCCTTTTTAGTTAGGAAATTTCTTATTTCACGTTCAATTGCAGGTGAAATCAGTCGTTTATATGAATCCTTAATTGAATCTTTAATGATTGGTGTCGTATGAGGATTATATTCAATCTTTTCAGGAATTTTGGATTTGTTTTTCAGGACATGTCTTGAAATATATCTTATGATGTCATCTGTTTCAACTGTAACTTTCGCTCTGATAACTCCTTCTTTTTCAGCCCTGTTGATTGCAAGGATTCTGTGTGGCGGTATCATTTTTAAATCTTCACTGTAATCGTAATATATTTCATATTCGGATGAGATGTCTTTATCTTTATATTTGGTTTCAATCTTTCCGGTATGAAAAGTATTCTGCCGGATTTTCTTTCTGAAATCGGAATTGTCTGATATTTCCTCAGCTATTATGTCTTTAGCACCGTTAATTGCATCTTCAGGAGTTAAAACATCTTTTTTGGGATTGATGTAGTCTTTTGCAATATCAATAACAGGTTTTTTAACATCCTGCTTTAAAATGATGTCCGCCAAGGGCTCCAAACCCTTCTCTTTAGCTATGGTCGCTCTTGTGTTTTTCTTGCTTTTAAATGGTCTGTAGATGTCTTCAAGCTCAACCAGTGTTTTTGCATTCAGGATGCTTTTTTTAAGTTCACCGGTTAATTTTCCCTGATTATCAATTCTTTCGATGATTTTTGATTTTTTCTCTTCAAGGTTTCTTAAGTATTTCAGCCTTTCATCAAATTTTCTTAAGATTTCATCATTAAGTGAACCTGTAACATCCTTACGATATCTGGCAATGAAAGGTATCGTATTTCCATCATCTATTAGATTAATTACTTTTTTAACTTGCCAAGAACTTATGTTCAGTTCTTTTTGTAGGGTTTCAATTATCATATCAGTTCAGTTTTTTATTGTCAAGCTCTTCGTTCATTCCCCATCTGAAGAATATTACCTTATCCGATCCGCTATTAAAACATCTGTCGGCATCTTTTATAAGTTCGCTGGCCGGCAGGTCTGAAATGTTGTTGTCGGATTCGTATGTTTGAAGGCCGCACCACACTTCAGCATCACCGGAATTGTTTACAAACCATTCGGTCGTGTTTTCAACCCATGTGCTGTTGGCGTTATAATTTCCTTTGTAAAGCATAGGGACTATGGCATCCACATATTTGCATATTGTAGGAATGTCCTGGCCGTAGTAATATTCGTCTTTATCGGCTTCAGGCATTACCGTAGCGGACAGCGTCAAATCAGGGTTAACTTCCCTAACAGATTTAGTGAAATTTTCAACAAATTGATTGATGGCCTTTGTTCCATTTTCGTATTCATATGCATTGCCTTCAAATCTGATGTAGTCTATTTGTATTCCGCTTACCTCATCAAGTCCGGCATAGTATCTGGCTTCTTCAATTTTGTAGTTGAAGTACTGGTTATCTGGTGTCCCGCTTTTCAGAGGTGAAATCCAGCTTCCTGTATTGAATATTTGCATCCAGATGTGAACTTCAATTCCATGGTCGTTGGCCTGCTTAATCCAGTCCAGAACATCCCTTTGACCATATTCGGTAAAGGCAAAGGAGTTCAGGAATATGTATTTAACTCCATTGTCTGATAATTTATCAAAATCGACATCATACATGTCAGTTGCCCAGACCCAGTATCCGTATTTGTCGTTTCCAAAGTTAAAGATGTCCCAGAAATTGGATTTCTTTGAAACGCTCATCTCATCCAGTGAAAAATTGTCATGATTAAAGTTTTGAAAAGCGGTTTCATATTCGGGATTGCTGTCTGTTGGATTGATGTTGTTTGCGGATACTGCAGAAATTGAAAAAATAAAGCATAGCGTTAATGTTAATATTAACAGTCTTTTGTAAATAAACAGTCCTCCTAGTTATTTCCATCTTATATTGACTCTTTTTATTATCTTTTATATTCTTTTTTGTTTCAAGTCTTCAATATACTAAATATAATAATAATGAAAATTATATATTATTAATAATTAAAGTATTTGAGATGAAATAATGAAACATTTAAACATAATTTTCCTGTTTCTTGTCATATTCGTATTAATTATTCCGACCAGCTTTGCCAGTGATAACAGTACTATAGATGATGGCCTGGCTGTTGGCGATGATAGTGTTCTATTGTCTGCAAACGATATTTATTTCAACTCTTCATCAGAGATTGACGGGAACGGTTCTCAAACAAATCCCTATAAATATTTATATTCAACCAGATTGTCAGAAAATGGAATTGCTCACTTTGCCACAGGTGAATATCAGCTGGATAAGTCAAGAAGTTTAAATAATTTGACAATAATTGGACAAAGTCCATTAAACACGATTATTAAGGGCGGATCTTTACAGGCTAACTCTCACGGTTCTTTAAGCATTAAAAATATTAAATTGGATGGTTTATCAATTAAAATTAATGGAAATTTCACTGCCAGCAACGTGATTTTTGAAAATAGTCAAGGTAGTTATACTGGAGGTTATGGCAACATATTTGGTGGTATAGTCTATTCTTCCGGAGGTACGACAGCAATTTTATCATCCGTCTTTAAAAACAATTCTGCTACTTATGGCGGAGCAATATACGCTAAAAGTTCTAATGTATTCATAGTAAACTCCACTTTTGAAAATAACAATGCCTATAAGTATGGGGGAGCTATAGCTAGTGAAGAAAATTCACTTTTATTTGTAGAAAACTGCGCTTTTACAGATTGCTACACATTGACAAATGCCGGCGGAGCAATCTATTCCAAAGACTCACAATTATTTGTAAATAAATCCAATTTCACATCATGTAACGCTACCTTTGGGGGAGCAATATGTGATTTGGCTTCCATCAGTAATATAGATTCAATAATTGCCACGGGTAACACGGCAGATTATCAGGGAGGAGCCATCTATAAGATGTACGGCTCAATGAACGTTACTTCATCAGCATTCACATCCAATAATGCTTTAAGCGGAGGGGCCGTATTTGCAGACAATTCATCTAATTTTTCCGTTAAAGCATCAAAATTTATTTCAAACGAGGCGACTAATGAAGGCGGAGCCATTTACACAATTCTAAACACCCAAAACATTATTTCATCCAATACTTATAAAAACAACAGGGCAAAAATTGAAAATGATTATTATAACGCTTTAGGATATAATCTCTTCTTAGGCAACGGAAACTACACTCCATTAAAGGGTAACTTCTCTTTCAATGGATCAATACCTTCAAAATATGATTTGAGAGATTATGGACTTGTAACTCCTGTAAAAAGTCAGAAAAGCAGTGGAAATTGCTGGGCGTTCACTTCACTGGCCGCTTTGGAATCCTGTATTTTAAAGGTAACTGGAATCACTCATGATCTGTCAGAGGAGAACATGAAAAACGTCATGGCATATTATTCAGATTATGGCTGGGTGCTTACAACCAACAAAGGTGGATACGATGATATGGGTGTAGGTTATCTTGTAAGCTGGCTTGGAGCCGTAGAAGAGGATTTGGAAACATTCAGTGATTACAGTGTTTTGTCCCCGGTAATAAACAGTACTATCCATGTTCAAAATATAGTTTATCTCACACGTTCAAATTACACTGACAATAATGCGGTTAAGGAGGCTATTCTTAAATATGGTGCTGTTGCAACCGGTATTTATTATTCAAGCGCAAACATGAAATCAAATAGCTATTATTATTCCGGAACTTCCGGTCCTAACCACGCCGTAACCATTGTCGGATGGGATGATGGCTACTCCAAAAGCAACTTTAAAACAACTCCTGACGGCGAAGGCGCATGGATTTGTAAAAATAGCTGGGGCGAGACCTGGGGAAACAAAGGTTACTTCTATGTTTCATATTATGATAAGAATTGCGTAAGACTGGGAGATTATGACAAGTCAACATATACGATTATTCTAAACGATACGATACGCTATGATAAAAACTATCAGTATGACATTATCGGAATCACGGACTATTTGATAAGCGGTGAAAGTACTGTCTGGTATGAAAATATTTTCAATGCTACAGACGATGAATTTTTAGCCGCATTTTCAACATATTTCAACGCAACCACCAACTGGACGGCACAGATTTATGTAAATAATATTCTAAAGACCACTCAAAGCGGAATATCCAATGCAGGATATTATACCTTTGATTTGGATGAATTCATTCCATTGAAAAGGGGCGATGAATTTAAGATAGCTATTAAAATCGAAACTGAGAAATTTGCATCTTTTCCTATTTCAGAAAAGGTAAGGTCAAACAGAATCCTGTATTCTCAGGGAGTGTCATTTTTCAGTTTGGACGGAAATCACTGGTTTGATTTGTATAATTATAAGTCCAACATGTCACAATATGGCCACACTTACGATTCACAGGTCGCATGCATTAAAGCATTCACGATTACAGCACTAAATACAAATATAACTCTGAATATTCCAGAAGTAGTCTCCTTAAAGTTCCCGACCAATATAACGGCTTGTGTAAATGATGAATATGGCAATTCAGTCCCATTCGGAAATGTTACTTTCAGCATTGATTCCAAAAATTATACTATACCTATCGTTAATGGAATTGCCAGCCTATCAGTCCAGTTAACTTCTGCAGGCACACATCCTGTTTTTGTAACATATGAAGGCAATGAATATTATTTGAATTCATTAAATTCCGATATAATTGATGTTTCTGTTGAATCAGCTGATTTGACATTCAATATTTCAGATATAGTCTACGGTGAGAATTTAGTTATCAGAAATACTTTGACTTCAAACGCTTCAAACATTTCAGGAACTGTAAACATAATAATTGACTCTAAAAAGTATTCCATGGACTCCAATGGTGAATTCATTGTAGAAGACATTTTAAATCCGGGCAATTATACGGCAATCGGATATTATTCAAATATTGCAACGGCAAATGCAACTTTCAATGTAGCAAAATTGCCTTTATCAATGACTCTCAACATATTAAAGACGGATTATGATGCAGTTATGATTACCGTAGGATTTTCAGATGCAATTAACGGCACGGTTTCCCTTAAAGTCAATTCCAAAGCATATGACATCAATTCCACTAATGGATACGGATGCATATCACTTAAAGATTTGGACTATGGAAAGTATACTGTTGATGCAAGCTTTTCAAGCGGCATTTATCAAAACGCTTCTCAAAAAGGTAATTTCAGCATAGACAATGTTAAAACACATTTCGATGCTGATGATCTGGTGATGTATTATAAGAACGGAAGCAGGTTTTACGTTACTTTGCTTGACAAGAACAACAAGACATTATCCAATAAAAATATCCTAATCAGAATCAATGGAGTTGATAACAGGAGAGTTACCAATGCAAATGGTTCAGCATCAATTGCAATAAATCTGAATTCCAATGTCTATGAGGTTTTGGTAACTTTCGATGGGGATGAAAAATATCTTCCTTCCAACATATCAAGGAATGTATCCATCAAATCAACTGTAAACTCATCCAACATTGTCAAATTCTTTAGAAACGACACTCAATATTATGCAACCATATTGGACTATAATGGAAATCCGGTTTCAAATGTAAGCGTCAGAATGAACATCAATGGTGTATTTTATGACCGCAAAACCAATGAAAACGGTATAGTAAAATTAAATATCAACCTGGAGCCTAAAGTCTATATCCTGACGATTACCAATCCGATAACCGGTGAGGAGAGGTCTTACAACATAACAGTCCTTTCACGTCTGGTTGAAAACACCGATCTGGTCAAGTATTATAGAAATGCTTCCAGATACTCAGTAAAGGTTTTGGATGAGAAAGGCAATCCTTTGGCAGGTGTCAATGTAACTTTCAACATTAATGGTGTATTTTATACAAGGCTAACGAATTCAAACGGTGTTGCAAGCCTGAATATCAATCTCAATCCGGGCACCTATATCATTACCGCACAATATGGCCAGTCCTTTGTTTCCAATAAGATCACTGTCCTGTCCATAATAGAATCCCAGGATATCTCAATGAACTACAGGGATGGAACAACATTCAACGTAAGGCTGCTGGATGAGGTTGGAGATATAGCTCCTGGCGTAAACGTGACATTCAATATCAACGGCGTATTTTATGTTAGACTAAGCAACGCTTCAGGAATTGCCAAGTTAAATATTAATCTGATACCTGGTGAATACATTATAACTAGCTTGTACAACGAATTATATGTTTCTAATACAATCACAATTAGAAACATCTAATCCTATTTTTTTAAAAACATTTATACTATTTAAATAATATAATTATGAATATATTAAGTAATTTTTAAGGTGAAAAATTGTCTTGGTTATTTGTTATTCTTGCATTTTTGCTTGCCAGTATAAAAACATCCAAACCTAAGTACCAGAAGGTTTCTGTTATTATACCTGCTTACAATGAAGAAAATACAGTAGCTAGGGTGGTTGATGTTGTAAAATCCGTTTCATTCGTTGATGAGATAATAGTTGTCAATGACGGGTCTTCAGATAACACAGCCCAGGAAGCCAGTAATGCAGGAGCTATTGTAATTAATCATGAAGTCAATAAGGGTAAGGGTGAAGCGCTTCATACCGGATATAAGAATGCTGAATGTGATATCATTGCTTTTATTGATGCGGATATTCATAATTTAACATCTAAAAAGGTCGAATCAATGATTAAACCGATCTTGCTTGGAAAGACGGATATTACCAAGACCAAATTCGCACGTGAAAGTGGAAGGGTTACTGAACTCACTGCAAAACCGTTATTAAACTTCTTTTTCCCGGAAATTTCATTTGAACAGCCGTTAAGCGGTCAGTTTGCAGCCCGTAAGGAAATATTGAAAAAAATTAATTTTGAAAAGGATTATGGTGTTGATGTAGGTATTGTTATTGATGCTAATATTTTAGGCATTTCCATTATGGAGGTCGATATCGGTGCAATAGAGCATGACATGTCTCCATTGGCTGATTTAAACATCATGGCTAATGAGGTTGTAAGAACAATTATGAACCGTGCCAACAAGTACGGCAGGGTAACGATGATTGATGATATAGGATATTATATCCGTATGTCTATTGTAGGTTTATCTTTGGTTATTTTAGGTTTATTCATGATATTTTTCGTCAAATTCATACCTTTATCCATAGGAGTCATAATTACTCTTATTGGAATAATTCTTGCTGTTTATTATATAATAAAGGTTATTATCCAGTCCATCATAATGTATCGGAAAACTCCTAGAGCCAGTTTATTCAAGTCTTTCATCAGAATTCATTTCCCGTTAATCATATCGATGGTTCTCTTGCTTCTGATGCTTTCAACCTTTTTGGGAGCGGCCACATTTGAAAACGGTGCAATTTCCATCGAGCCTAACTCCAGAAATTTAATTATATTTACAGACCAGAACAGTGACAATACAGTTTCAGTAAGGGGACCCTACACCGTGGACTCCGCAATTGAAAATGAATCTGATATACTAAGGATGCCGTCAGATGCAATGATGACGCTTGGCGTTAAAGCAAATGACACGATTGTTGTAAATGGTGTATCTTACATCATCGAGGATACAAGAAACTTTGAACCGGATATATTAAGACTTCCTTTAGACGTAAAGAATACCATTGATGTCGATGACGGAGATATCATTCAAAATAGTCGTCTTGCCGATATTTTCGAAAAATCAACCATATATCACAGTATAGATGGTGAAAACGTATCTGTAATTGAAAAATTCGACATCCAATCAAGACAAACAGGCGGTTGGACTTATGAAGTTGTAGTAGACAATACTTCAATCGGATATTCCACAGGTTTGTTCAATGAAAATCAAAGCTATTCAGTCTTTGCAGACAATTCCTATTTGGGTTCCTTTTCATATTCAGACGGAACAATAAACAATCAGAATTATACATATGGCGATCATTACATTGAGTTGAAATTCACCTACATGAATTCTTCATCAATAAAACAGTTCGGCAATGATTACTTTGTTGATATGTATTTCACTTAAATAGATAAATGAGAGAGAAAAATCTCTCTATTTTTTGTCATAAGCTTTTACAGCTTCTTCCACATCATTATATAAACCTAAAGCTGCAAGAGCACCAACTTTACCTTGCTCACCGGTAACTGCTATCAGTTCAATGCCTAAATCACGAGCGGTCGCTTCAGCCGTTTCGACATCCATCATACTGGATTTTGTTGCAATTGAATATTCCCTTAGCTTTTCCGGTATTTCAAGACCTTCCAAAATAGCTATTGCAGTCTTGTCAGATAAGGTATCTCTTTTAAGAATTTCAATAACTCTATTGATTAACTCTTCTTTCTTTTCGCTTTCAACAGCAAAAGTGAGTGCAATGGAAACGCAGTTTTGAGTTTTATGCGGATTATGTGGATATAACTGGACAATAATATGGTCAAGGTATTCAAAACCTTCACTAGCTAATTCAACACCTAAGTTATGTGCCATTGTCCATGTTGCACCTGCATCTTTCACATCCGTGTCATCAACACCGATAACGACTTTTTCAAGTTTTGGTGTCACTACGGTTGCTCTTCCCTCTTTAGAGCCTCCGCCAGACTTTATGAGCTCGATGTATTTGACTCCTTTACCCATTCCTCTACACATTCCGGCTCCAACGCCAGCACCGGCCAGGCCTGCATGCGTTACCTTAACTTCATCATCAACTATTTTGATTTCATCTATTCCGGCAGCATTGAAACTGGCCTTCAAATCAAGAGGAGCAGATCCGACATGACATGAATAGACATGTTTGTTGCCGTCACGATAAGCGTCATCAATCAGTTCTGAATTGTTTTTGTATTGATGCAGTAACCAGTGGGAGCCTGAAATACATGGGTGATATTCGACAATCTCTACTTTGTCGCCGTCAACCATTGTAAGTACCTTTTCGTATGGTGCAACCCATGGGTCTGAAAATTTTTCTTTTAACTCTTCAGGTTTTAGAATTTCCATATAATCATCTTAAATTTCTTTTAATCTGTCACACATTTTAATAGCAGCTTCTACAGCACTTTTAGCGTTTTTAACACGTCTGTGCGCATCTAATCTGGTCATACCTGGACCGGTAATACCTAAAGCTACTGGAGTGTCATATTCTAAAGCCAAATCAGCTATTTTACGTGAAGCATGCTGAGCAACAATCTGATCGTGGTCGGTAGCGCCTTCAATTACAGCACCTAAGGTGATAATAGCATCGTATTCACCTTTTTGTAATAATTTTTTAATGACAAGAGGCATATCGAAAACACCTGGAACTGCCACTACTTTTGTAATTTCACAATCTCTATTTTTAGCTTCAGCTGTAGCTAATTCTAACATCATTTGTGTAATATCATAATTGAATTCTGCAACGACTGCAGCAATTTCGTATTTAACCATATTTTAATCCTCCATTTAAAAAATCTATGCAAATATTAAGAGTAAGAAACCAGCAACCCCACTTAATACCATAATGATTATGATAAAGAGTGCAGCTAATTGCATTCTACTAAGTTTTTTCATAATAAAAATCTCCTTAAATTATAATTAATATAACATTTTTAAGTTATTTAAATTTTTTTCCAATATTTCTGAAATTTTTTGTAAGCTTCCAACTGTTTGAGTTAATAATTTCTGAATTTTCATTTTCCAATTTCTGAATTTTTCTGTTCAGTTCACTGATTCGGGATTCGTAAACACTGTCCTTTTCAAATTCTCTCTCACACACTTCAATTAACTCTATAATCTTTTGCGTTAACTCGGTCAATCTTTCTTTTTTATACACATCTTCAACAACGTCATGACGTAATTTAATCGGCAGCTTGGTTTTTTCACTCATTATAAAGTTTAAGGTGTTCATATTTTCATATAAATCATTTATTGGGGATTTATATTCAATATCCAGTTTTGACATTTCACTGTCTTTTTCGCATATCGCCCAAATTGTCGTGTCACTACCTTTGTAATCGGATATTTTCGATGGAAGATATGGATTTTTAATGAAATGTCCTTTTGTATAGCTGTCTTCAACTATCAGCACGTCAAATTTTGTTGTAAGGTTTAAAAACTCCAGATAATCAACGTTATTGTTAAAGGTAGTTTTTTCCAGCAGTTCTCTGCTTAAGACCTGTTCGAATAATGTTCTGTTCGGGCTGAATATATGCAATCTGATTTTTTCCCTGTATTTGTCATAAACACTATCAAATGCATTAATGAAGTCTTCTAAAGCCCTGTTTGAAAAAATAACTCCGAAATAAGCGAAGTTAACATAATTGTCATCCAACTGATAGCTGCTTTCCTTTATATGATAATATTTCTCATCCAGTGTCGGATGCGGTGAAATGGTGGTTTTTTCATTCACTAGGTCTTCCACCTTATGGTTCAGCGTATCCATCATCACGTCTTTCTGGCTTTCATTGGTAAATATTATCTCATCTGCAAAAATAAACGTCAGATATTCACAAATGCAGTTAATATCCATATCTGAACTAATTAACTCTAAGTTTTTCTCTTTTAGAATGGTGTTAATCTTATTGATGTATTCCTCATCTTCAAGCTTTCCGCTCAGATGCCTGTTTCCAAAGGTGTATATTAACGGATCTGAAAACTCCGCTCTCCAATAAGTTTCGGGATTATTCAGCTTATACTCTAGTGCCAGGAAATGGGAATGAACGAAGTTGGCTCTGCTGTAAATCCTGTCATAGCCATTGATTAGTTTAATGCCTTCATTTATGAAGTTTTTAATATTGTTCCAGTCTGTTGAGAAGTTTGATTCGACAACATATTTTTTTCCGACATATTCGTTGACATACGTTTCAAGTGTAAAGTCCCTGTTCATTTCATCCAAACTTGCACAGATAACATCCACGGTATTTTTTTCGGTTAATATTCTTTTTGCAACAACATTGCTTGTAGTGGTGTTTATCGGGCTAAATGCATAGGATATAATCAGTTCATTTTTCATATTCTAGCCTCATTTTAGTTAAATATAATAAATATCAAAGCATTCCTTATTTAAATCATTAATCTTTCTGTTAAATAAAACATTTGTATAGTCATCTGTAATGTCAATCCTGAACTTGTCTTTTGACTGTTTTATTCCGTAACTTTTGTTGAGGTATTTATAATGCAGAATTGCCCTTTCGATGAAATCATTGTCCAGCCCATCATCTGCAATGATGTAATATTCACTGTCAACATGAGCTAAAAATTCATCAACGCTGCTGAAAATTAAAACGTCATTAATTTCTAGCTTTTTATCGCAAATAATAACCAATTTCTTGTCTTTATATTGGATTTCACCGAATTTTTCAATAATATCATCAATATTTATGTCATTTGCATCAAACACTATACTTATTTCATTTGATTTTTCTTTATATGGGAAATTAATGGTGTCCAATATATATTTCCAGCGTTCAGAATATGTATGACTTTTTAACACTGTATAAAGGTTATTCAATCTTTTATCATCATAGTTCTCATTTAAATTTGGAAAATCATCATTTTCAACAATAAATACATTGTCTTCAAATATTCTTTCCATAGCTTTAGAATAATTGCTGATTATGTTTGTATTACAAAGAGCGAGTTCAAAAACTCTTCTTGCAAACATAGTATTTGATTCGGTAATCGTATTAATATTTATGGCCCAATTCAGCTGTTTATAGATTTTAGCAGTGTCCTTATAGTCAATTGGGGGATTTGTGTATTTTTTGTATTTTTCCGGATATCCGATATGTGGAATGTCCTCATAGTATGTTCTGTCATAAATCTTAAGGTCAATATCTTGAGAAATTATTTTATCGAAAATCATGTCCATCTTTTTCATGCGGTTTTCATGGTGCTTATAATATGACCCCGCAAAGACGACCTCGCAAATGCTGTCGTCTGTAAACTTCAATGGATTAAAAAGCTTCGGCTGTCCTGCAAACATCAACGGATAAACATTTTCTATATTAAAATCTTTTTTATAGTTTTCAACCATTTCTTCTGCTGATGTAAATACATAGTCAAATCTGCTTGCAGTGTCTGTGAAAAACTCTCCTGTGGCTCTGTAATAGATAGGATCTTCCTTATTCCAGAATATGGTTGGGATATTGTTCTTTTTACAGTAATCCAAAATTTCAAAAAGGATTGTCCTGTTTTCGCCTTCCCCATCTATTTTTTCTACTTTTCCGGACCACACTCTATTCTGGCCATTGCAGTATCCGTGCCAGGTGGATTCACAGAAGAATATGTCAGGCTTTTCTTTTTCAAACTTCTCATACCAGTTTTCAGGCATTATTTCAACAATTTCAAACTCGAATTTGAAAGAGTCGTGAGTAAACTGGTCAGAGATTAATGCCACCTTTATTTCGTCAATGAATTTCAACTCATCATTATTTTCTTCAGCTTTTTTGTCTTTCCTATATTTATCCCATAGTTTATAGGCTTTACTGGATTTGAAATGCTCATTTTCTTTTTTAATTTTATCATATCTGGACTTTAAGCTAGCATTGTCTTTTTTAACTTTTTCCAATTGATTTTCCACTTCAAACAGTTCGTATTTTTTAGACAAATACTTTTCCTTATAATTCTGAGTCATATTCTAATCCTATAATAAATTAATTATTTCTTCTGTAACTTCTTTTGTGGTTGAATTTCCGCCCAAATCGCCGGTTAATACTTTTCCTTCGCTTAAAAGTTTTAAAATGGCGTTGTCCAGTCTGTCTGCAGATTCATTTTCTTCAAGGTATCTGAGCATCATCACGGCAGACAGCATCATTGCAATCGGATTGGCGATTCCTTTTCCTGCAATGTCTGGAGCTGAACCGTGCACTGGTTCAAATAATGCTCCGTCACTTCCAATATTTGCGGAAGGTATCAGTCCAAGTCCGCCAACTAGGCCTGCGCCTTCATCTGACAGTATGTCGCCAAACAGGTTGGTTGTAACAATCACTTCAAAGCTTTCAGGCTGGGTAATGAGATACATTGCAGTTGCATCCACATAGAAATCCTCTTTTTTAATGTCAGGGTATCTTTCTCCCACTTCATAAAAGATTTCCTTAAATAAACCATCACTTTTCTTTAAAACATTTGCTTTGTGAACTCCTGTAACCTTGGATTTGTCATTGTCCTGGGCATATTTGAATGCATAGTCTATAATTCTTTCTTCAGCTTCCCGGGTAATTACACGTTTTGCAGTAGCCCCATCTTCGGTAATTTCCTCTTTATCTGCAATATATAATCCTTCAGTGTTTTCACGAACAATCATGAAATCAATGTCATCCGCCAGGGAATTGGTGTTGGGATAGGACTTAACAGGCCTTAGATTAGCAAACATCTTCATTTCCTGACGCAGTTTAACAATAACGTCTGCTGCAGTCTCACCGGCAGCACCAAACAGGCATGCATCACTGTCCCTTACAATGTCAATTGTTTCCTGAGGCAGTGCATTTCCTGTTTTTTCCAAGCACTCATCACCGGCTTCACCATAAACATAATCAAAATCAATATCTAAGTTGTTTAAAACATTAATGGTAGCTTCCATTACTTCACGGCCAATTCCGTCACCAGGAACGACTGCAATTTTATATTTATTCTCTTTTGTCTTTGAGGTACTCAATTAACCCACCTTTTTCAAGTATTTCCAACATAAATGGAGGTAATTTCTTGAACGTAATAATTTCACCATTTTTAGCTGTAATGGTTCCTTCATCCATATCTACTTCAATTTCCTCTCCATTTTCAATAAGATTCGTGATTCCCGGAGCTTCAAGAAGAGGAACGCCAACGTTTGTTGCATTCCGGTAGAATATTCTTGCAAATGACTCAGCTATTACCGCTGAAATTCCAACGCCCTTTATTGCAATCGGCGCATGCTCACGGGAAGATCCGCAACCGAAATTTTTTCCTGCAACTATAAAATCTCCTTTTTCACATTTTTCGCTAAATTTATCATCCAATCCTTCCATGCAGTGCTTTGATAATCTTTCTTCATCAGTATAAATCAGATATCTTCCGGGAAGAATGATGTCTGTATCAATGTCATTTCCAAATTTCCATGCAGTTCCTTTCATATTATTCACTCCGGTGCAACAATTCTTCCTTCAATCGCAGAAGCGGCAGCAACTGCGGCAGAGGATAAATAAACTTTACCGTCAGGCGAACCCTGTCTGCCTTTGAAATTCCTATTTGAAGTTGAAAGGCTCACTTCACCGGGACCTATAATTCCGGTATGTCCTCCAAGGCATGGTCCACAGCAGGGAGCAGAAACTAATGCTCCGGCATCCACAAATATTCTGATTAATCCTTCGTCTAAAGCTTTTGAGTAAACTTCTTTTGATGCCGGAATAACCAACATTCTTGTGCCTTTGGCAACACGTTTTCCTTTCAGAATCTTTGCCGCATCTCTCAGGTCACTGATTCTTCCGTTCGTACAGGAGCCTAAAAATACCTGGTCAATTTCCTCATCCACTTCGCTTACAGCTTTCACGTTATCAACATTATTCGGACAAGCTACCTGAGGTTCCAAGTCACTAACATCAATGTCTATAATATTAAGTGAATCTGCGTTCAAATCGGTTTTAAATATTTTATAAGGTTTTTTGGAATGTTTTTCAACATATTCCACTGTTTTTTTATCAGGTTCCACCAGACCGGTTTTTCCGCCCATCTCAATGGCCATGTTACATAAAACCATTCTGTCAGATACACTCATGTCCTTAACGGTATCTCCTGCAAACTCGCATGCTTTATATGTTGAACCGTCAGCTCCAACCTGACCTATAATATTCAGAATAACGTCTTTAGCATAAACATTATCTTTCAATTCGCCCGTAATTTCAAAACGGTTTGTTTCGGGAACTTTAAACCATAAATTACCTTCAGCGAAAACCATGGCCATATCAGTTGAACCTATACCTGTTGAAAAGGCTCCCAAAGCACCATGGGTACATGTATGTGAATCAGCACCTACAATAACTTCTCCAGGTACAACATGACCCAATTCAGGCAGTATCTGATGGCAAACACCGGCATTAACGTCATAAAAGTTTTCAATACCATGTTTTTCTACAAATTTTCTCATGATTATATGATTATTGGCTGAGTCGATGGAATCTGCCGGGACCTGATGATCAAAGGGTATAACAATTTTTGATGAATCCCATACCTTATCAACACCAATCTTTTCAAAGGATTCGACCGCAAGAGGTCCGGTTAAATCATGGGTCATTGCAACATCAATATTTGCAATAATAATGTCGCCGGCTTCCACTTTATCTTTACCTGATGCTCTAGCCAATATTTTTTCAGACATCGTACTTGACATATTAATAAAACCTCATAGTAATGATTAATATTTTGTCTTACATTCTATTTAAATTTTGAAAAAAAGAAGAATTATCAATTTATTTTGTTATATTGTCTCATATTTAATTTAATAAGATTTCAATTCTTGAAATCAAGAAATTTTCCTGCATTATTTGGATTCCGGATGCAGTTCAAAATCCATATATATAGAATAAATGTAATATATTACTAACATATACATAGTGAATGGAGGTGGAAAAGTATGGACAAAAAATATATTGGAATAATAACGTTATTATGCATATTTCTAATCTCTGGAAGTTATGCAATTATTAATACGGGATTGGGCGATTTTGTTGTACAGGATGATTCATCTGATAATGTAACTTCACCCAATAATCAGATAGCTATAGTAAATGATTCAGAAAAAGTTTCATTAACTACTCTTGCAGACACGTTAAATTTAGATAAAAATTCTGGAAAAGAGATTTCTGATGATAGCAGTAAATTAAATGCAAATTACACACCTAAAAAATACTTTGTCCCGTATAAGGATATAGCTAATATGACTTATGATTATTTTGACCACATTAATCAAAAAGAAACTGTAGACAGAGTCATTCAGGCAATTAATTTCGTGCCAACAGATGACATGAGAAATATTCCTGGAACAAATATCTACGTTAAAAAATCAGTTGATTATACGGACATATATACTCAGTGTATTTGTGGAGGTTTCATCCCGTTCGGAAATGTTACTAAAGCACTTCCTGAAGAAGCTATTTGTCCTGACGCTTGCGGAGTACAGGTTTCAGATGGTACCTACTCCAATCAGTACACTTATGAGGAAGCATTGGAAATCTGGAATGAGAATCCTCACCGTGTAGTTGATCAGCAGCATTTGGACGGTTTGGATAAGCCAAACATTAATTTAGAGGAATCACAATTTCCTCCTCAAATAGCTTAGACTTTATCAGATTATGGAAGATTTTTCTCTTCCATTTTTAATATTTTTTTGAAAAAGACCTATTAAATGAAAACTAGCGCCATTAATCGAAAGTTGACAAGCAATTATCCTTTTTTTTATATAAATTCAAATATAATCGAAAAAATTATAACGGAAACTGACTTTTGAGATTAATATAATCATAAATTTATTATAATATGTCAAACAAAATATTTCTCATGAGTAAGTTCTTTGGAAGATTTAAAAAAGAAGAAATTCCTGTTATGGAAGAACAGGTTCCTGTTTGGGAAGATAGAATTTTTTGGGTAGAAACTTTACAGAAAATAGCTTTACCTGTATTAATGAACCTTAAAAAGGATTCCTTAAGAAAAAATATGATTATAGAGTCCAGCAGTCCGGAAGGTGAAAAATTCGCTTATCTTGAAGCTTTTGCTCGTGTATTTAACGGCATTGCACCTTGGTTGGAACTGGGACCGGATGAATCTGAAGAAGGTAGATTACGTGAAAAATACATTGACTTAACTATTAAGGCTATTTCCACTGCCGTTAATCCAAAAAAGAATGATTACATATTATACACCGAACCTAAACAGTCTTTGGTTGACATGGCATTATTCGCCCAGGGTTTGCTCCGTTCAAAAAATCAAATCTGGCTAAACTTACCGATGGATGTTCAGGCAAAAGTCACTGAAGAGCTTAAAAATACAAGAATCATTGCTCCTTATGAGAATCACTGGCTTTTATACACTTCAATGATTGAAGCAGCCCTTCTGGAATTCACCGGAGAGTGTGATATGGAACGTCTGGTTTACGCCGTTCATAAGTTCAGGGATGAATGGTATATTGGCGATGCGATTTATGCAGACGGACCGGAATTTACTAAAAATTACTATAACAGTTTTATTATTCACCCAATGCTCAATGACATTTTAATGGTAATGAGAAAATACAGATTGCCTGACGGTGAATTCTTGGATGTACAATTCATGAGGTCTTCAAGGCTGGCTTCACAATTGGAAAGGTACATATCTCCTGAAGGAACTTTTCCGGTTATAGGAAAATCAATCAGTTATCGTACCGGAGTTTTCCACACATTGTCACAGGTTGCCCTGCTTAGAATTTTACCTAGAAATATTGAAGTTGCCCAAGTCAGGTCAGCTTTAACAAAAGTTTTAAGAAACATTTTTGAAGGTAATCAGAATTTTACCAACGGTGGATGGTTGTTATTGGGTTTCAATGGTCATCAGGTCGACATTGCTGAAAGTGATATAAACACTGGAAGCTTATATATTTGCTGTTCAATATTTTTGGCTTTGGGACTTGATTCAAATGATCCGTTCTGGTCTGATGAGTTTGCTGAATGGACTTCCCTTAAAGCATGGAACGGACATGTGACTAATAAAGATCAATCCATTGATTTTTAGGTGTTTTGATGTTTAAGTTCGTCAAAGATTTATTTAATAAACATAAATCTTTAGATTACAGTGATTTAAAAAACATTAATATAGCTTACGTGCTGGCTAATTTTCCGTCACTTTCACAGACTTTTGTAATTAATGAAATCAGATGGCTGGTCGAAAACGGGTATAATATTAAAGTAATTTCATTTTCAACACCTGACGTTGCTGCAAATTTGGACTTTGAAGTTGAAAATATCCGTTTCGATGAAAATGCCGATTGCCATGAAGATTTAGTCAATAATTTAGAAAGGATACTGATTGAAAATGACATTCAATTGATTCACACTCACTTTGTTTATCCGATAGGCACAGTATTTATCCATCCTATGATAGACAATCTGAAGATACCTTTTACAATTTTCGCTCATGCGGCGGATATTTTTAGATATTGGGTCGATGAAGCAAATAATGTAGGGGCAATTTCTCAAAACGAGTACTGTAAGGCAATATTCACCTTAGGCAATTTTCATAAGAACTATCTGATGGAACGTGATGTTTTAGAAGAAAAGATTGTCATCACCAAACAGGCAAGCAACTATGACATTGAAGAGATAGAGTTAAACAGCAACAATCCAAAAAAGATAGTGTCAATTTGCAGATACACTGAAAAGAAAGGCTTGGATGATTTGATTGATATAGCCAAGCTACTTGAAAATGAAAATTGTGAATTTTCCGTTTACGGCTTCGGTGAATTAAAAGAGGAGCTTCAAAATAAGGTTAAAGAGCTTAACCTTTCAAATATCACAATCAATGATGAGCTTAAGGGTGCAGCTGAAGTCAAGAAAGTGCTGAGGCAATCTGATTTGCTGGTTTCACCATGTAAACGTGCAAGCGACGGTGATATGGACGGCATTCCAACAATCCTTTTTGAAGCTATGGGTTATGGAACGCCTGTATTGACAACCGATGTTTCTTCAATACCTGAAATCATAGATGATGGCGTTAACGGATTTATTGTTGAAGCTAATAATAAAGAGGCTTTTAAAGATAGAATTAATGAGATAATGGCTTTAGATGAAGATGAACTGTTAAAAATAAGGAAAAAGGCTCAGGAAGACGTTCAGGAAATATCCGGCGTAGACAAAACAATGGAAATTGTAACCAATACTTGGAAAAATATTAAGTAGGAAATCAACATGAATTTTAAGAACAAATTACTGTCCCAAAGCAACCAGTTTAAATTTTATAAAGAAAATTATGAACTGCTTCTCAATGAAAATAATATTTTAAAAGAAGAAAATGCCATTTTAAAGCAAACTCAGGCTGATAAGAATATGTTCAAGCGGAAAATCAGAGGATCTTCCGGCGATGTTGGCAAAACCGTTTTTCTTGATTGGGTTTTGAATAATGTTGAGCGAAGTGAAAGGATTCTGGATGTCGGTTTTGGCGGCGGAGTTTACGGCAAAATCCTAAAGGCATTTTATTACGAGAATATTGACGGCGTCGATGCATGGCCTGAAAACATCAATGAGATGGGTTTGAACTTTATTTATGATAATATTTTCATTGAAAACGTAATGGATTTTGAATTTGAAAAATATGATCTGATCATAATGGGCGATGTGTTGGAACACATATCATTGGAAGACAGTAAAACTCTTTTGAACAGATTCATCAACGGAAAGGCTTCAAAATTATTTATTCAAGTTCCCTATATGTATGAAAACCATCATGAATGGCAGGGAAATCCTTTTGAAGTTCACCTTCAGGACGAAATAGATGATGATTATATGAAAAGGGAATTTCCATTTCTAGAACTGCTTCAGATAGACACCGTACCGGCACAAATGACATATCTTGGAAGGCAAACAGGTGAGGATACCTACTGTGCAACCTATGTATGGTTTGAAGATAGGTGATTTTATGAAATATGGATTAATATGCTATAATTACTTGGAAAATGTGGGCAATGAAATTCAAAGCATAGCCGCCCGCAGATTTTTACCTGAAGTGGACTATTATGTTGACTTTAATAACTTATCGGAATTTAGAGCGGATGAAGAATTCAAAATGATTATGAATGCATGGTATCTTCACGATAAGAAGTCATGGCCACCTGTTGATGAGAATATTAATCCTTTACTGATTGCAATGCATTTAAATACTAACAATCAGAATACTCCTGAGGCGTTCCTGTCTGATGAAAGCAGGGACTTCTTAACAAAATACGGTCCTGTCGGTGCAAGGGATCCCTTAACCCAGGAATTTCTTAAGTCAAACGGCATCGATTCATATTTTTCAGGATGTCTTACTTTAACGCTTAAAGGCAATCCTGATGTTGAAAAAGAGGATTACATTGTTTTAGTTGATGTGTCCGATGATGTCGTATCCTTTGTCAGAAGCAAAACCGATAAGCAAATCTATGTAGTATCCCAGGGTCTTCCGACAGATTTGAATAAGCGCAAATTAACTAAAAAATATCATTTTTTAGAGGACAGGATTTATACGAGCCGGGAGAAATTCTTCTATGGCGAATGCCTTTTAAACTTATATCAGAGGGCCAGCTGCGTAATCACCAAAAGGCTTCATGTGGCTTTGCCTTGCCTGGCTTTGGAAACGCCGGTTTTATTAATTAATGACGATATAATTAACGGTGAAATAAGATTTTCCGGATTCAAGGAATGGTTTGATTTCATTACGCTGGACGAATACAAAGCAAATTACAATATATTCGACGTCAATAACCCGCCGGAAAATAGAAAGGATTATCTGAAATATAGAAAAAATTTAATCAGCACTGTTAAGGACTTTACAGGCCATGAAAATCCGAGTTTCAATACCTTTGACTATAATGAGTTTTCCACATTATTTTTATCAAAACTGAATAATTATCTTAATGAAACCAACCGCTATGTATTCACTTTGGAAGATAGAATAAGTGAACTTGAAAGTCAGATTCAAGCTCAAAATGAACTGATTAACCAAATGGAAAATTCTAATAGCTGGAAGTTAACGAAACCTTTAAGAAACATCAGGAATCGTTAAGTTCATATAAATTTCCATAGTTATATAACTTAATATTATCTGGAACTTCTTCAATAATGTTTTTAGTATCGAAAAGTATTGTTTTTTCATGAATCAAATCATAATCCAGATTTTTAAATTCATTGTGGTCACATAATATTAAAATCAGGTCTGCTCTGTCCACAGCTTCTTTAAAGCTTACAAAGTCAGGATTGTCTATATGAGGATCGTGTATGGCTATTTCATAGTCCTTTTCTAGATTGGCTATGATTTCATAGGCAGGACTTTCCCTGTCGTCTCCGGTATTTCCCTTATATGAAACACCAAGAACAGCAATCTTACCCTCTGAAATAATTTTTCTAACGTTATCACATACAAATTCAGGCATTGAATTGTTTGTATCCCTTGAAAGCTTTATTATCTTAGCAGTCTGTGGCGCTTTAGCATAAATAAAGTAAGGGTCAATAGCTAGGCAGTGTCCGCCAACACCAGGACCAGGTGAATGTAAGTTAACTCTTGGATGTTTATTTGCCATTTCAATAACATCCAATGCATTGACTCCAATTTCAGCACAGATTTTAGCAAGTTCATTTGCAAGAGCAATATTAACATCTCTGAAAGTGTTTTCCATACATTTTGATAACTCTGCAGTTTTTGCTTCTGTTAACATCAAGTCTCCTTCAACGAACTGTCCATAAACTTCACTTGCCTTTCGGGCACATTCTGGTGTTACTCCGCCGATTATACGGTCATTATGGATTAGCTCTTCAATTATCCTTCCTGGCAATACTCTTTCAGGACAATGTGCAAGATATAAATCTTTGCCTATTGTAAATCCTGCTTTTTCAAAAATCGGTTTTATGGTTTCA
>NZ_JAZUMY010000073.1:0-11824 GCF_045603845.1 Methanobrevibacter sp. | reverse complement strand
TCAAATCTTAATTTCTGTGCGAAAATCTGTTGCATCAAATACTTTTTAAATTCTTGGTATTCTTGATATTTTGATTCTAACAATTGTTCTTTTTTAGTAATTTCTTCAAGAAGTGCAATAATCTTTTTCTGTTCATTAATTGAGGGAATTCTAATATTCATAACTTTAAAATCTTTAGGATATAAATGAACGATTGACACTCCTTGAGCATATTTTGCAATTTCAGTTTTCTTTTGATTTAAATAATAAGTGATAAATGGTGCATATTGTGTAGTTTTAATAACTGTAATATCCCCACCAATTGCAACATGATCTTTTTGAATACATGAAGCAGTTGCTAAATCAATTGCAGTTTCACCAGAACAAGGTATTAAAATGTCATTCTTTTCAGATAATTTAAGTTCATTTTTATTTAAATTTGTTTTGGACTCAACATGGTAAATCATTTCACCATATTTGGTATATAGTTCCCCATATCTCACGCATTCAATACCATAATCAGATATATCATTTTTTGAAATTCCTTTGCCTTTTGAAAAAGTTGCAACATCATTTAATGTAACTTCATTCCAATCATCAGTGAAACCACTAAATCGGAGATTTAATTACATTCATTAATTTTTTAAAAATCATTGAAAGAATATAATTATGAAGAATAAATTAATGAATAATATAAAAAAAGCAATGAAACCATTTTTAAATGAAAATCAGCAAAATATTTTAGAAGATACCATAAATAATTTTTTTAAAGACATTGATGTGATTAAAATAGACAAAACATCATCTTTAGAAGAATCTAATAACAATTCATTATTATTAGATAGTTTTTTATCTGCAAAACAAGTTGAAGGATGTTCTGAAAGAACTATCAATTACTATAAATCCACATTATTTAAAATGTTTGATTACGTTAAAAAGAACATTAGCTATATTACAACTGATGATTTAAGAATGTATTTATCAGAATACAGAAAGATTAACGGAGCATCTAAAACCACTGTTGACAATATCCGACGTGTGCTTTCAAGTTTTTTTAGCTGGCTTGAAGATGAGGGATACATTTTAAAAAATCCTGTAAGAAGAATCCATAAAATTAAAACCAAAAAAGTTGTTAAAGAGGTTCTCTCCGATGAAAATTTTGAAGTGTTAAGAGATAAATGTGACAATATCAGAGATTTGGCAATGATTGAACTTTTAGCATCAACTGGTATACGTGTAGGTGAACTTGTTAACTTAAATATTGATGATGTTATATTTAATGAAAGAGAGTGTGTAGTATTAGGCAAAGGTGACTCTGAAAGGATAGTTTACTTTGATGCAAAAACGAAAATTCACTTGCAAAAATATTTGGACTCACGCAAAGATAATAATCCCGCACTTTTTGTATCATTTAAAAAACCATATAAACGACTTGGAATTAATGGAGTTGAGAGAAGAATACGAGAACTTGGTCAGGAAGCAAAGATAAAAAAGGTTCATCCCCATAAATTCAGAAGGACAATGGCAACAAATGCAATCGATAAAGGAATGCCTATAGAGCAAGTTCAAAAACTCTTAGGTCATGTTCAAATTGATACAACAATGCAATATGCTATGGTAAATCAGAATAATGTTAAAATATCCCATAGGAAATTTATAGGGTGATTGAATAAATTTATAACCAATTAAAACATATTTAGTTTATACATCTTTTAGATGTGGACTGCATGATGCAGACCAAATTTATTTATGCGAATAAGGATGTGTCAAAATTTGTTAATCAAATTTATCCTTATTCAAAATTACAATAACTCTTTTTCAGCCAAATATTTACCTGTCAGACTCTTTTCACAACCAATAATATCGCCCAAAGAACCGCAGGCCAAAATTTTCCCACCATTATTGTCATCATCAATTCCAATATCTATTATATAATCCGCATTGGCTATCAAATCCAGGTCATGCTCTATTACAACTACTGTGGCTCCCTTTTCAATAAGATAACCGAAGACGTTAATAAGCCGCCTGACATCCAACGGGTGAAGTCCAATGGTCGGCTCATCAAAAATGAACACTGAATTTTTCTGGGACTTTCCAATTTCTGAGGCCAGTTTCAGCCTTTGTGCTTCACCTCCGGAGAGACTAGGTGTTGCCTCACCCAATGTCAGATAACCCAATCCCAGGTCAGATAGCTTTTGAAGCTTTTTTGTAACCTTTGGAAACTCAAACAGTTCATTCAATGCCTCGTCTACTGTCAGACCCATAATGTCAGCTATGGAAAGTCCGTTATATGTCACTTCCTGAGCTTTCATGCCATATCTTGAGCCCTCACAGTCAGGGCACGTCATTTCGACATCCGGAAGGAACTGAACGTCCATTGAAACGCTTCCGGTTCCGTTGCAGGTTTCACATCTCAGTGATCCTGTATTATATGAGAAGTCAGACATCTTATATTCATCACTCAGTTTGGCAAATTCCCGTCTCAGGTCATCGAGAACCTTTGAATAGGTGGCCACTGTGCTTCTCACATTGTTTCCGATTGGAACGCTGTCAATAAGTTCTATCTTTTTTATGCCTTCGCAGTCAACATCCAGAACATCACCAGATAACTCCTCCCCGTCAATGACTGATTTGACTGCCGGATAAAGGGCTTCTAAAAGAAGAGTCGTTTTACCGCTTCCGGAAACTCCACTGACAACTGTTAATTTACCTTTAGGTATCATTACATCCATAGGCTTGACATTGTGAATTGTTCCGGTTTTTATTTGGATAAATCCGTTTTCAAAGACATCTTCTGACTTATCACGAATTACAACATTTTCAGAATTGGTGAGAAACGGCGCAATCTGTGACGAATCATTTTCTTTAATTTCATCAAGAGAACCCTCCGCTATGATGTTTCCTCCGTCGAAGCCAGCTTTTGGACCCATTTCAATCATGTAATCTGCAATGTTGAGTATTTTTGTGTCATGGTCAACGAGAATGATTGAATTTCCGTCATCAACAAGCCTTCTGATTACACTTATCAGTCCTTCGACATTGCCTGGATGAAGACCTATTGACGGCTCATCGAGAACATAAAGCACTCCTGTGGTATGGTTTCTTAATGTCTTGGCCAGCTGGACACGCTGAAGTTCTCCTGTTGAGAGTGTGTTTGATGGCCTGTCGAGTGAAATGTAGCTCAATCCCAAATCAAGAAGGATGTTTGCATTGTCCATGAACTCCTCTGATATTGCTTCAGCCATTTCCCTTAAGTCTTCAGGCAAATTAGCTATAACATCGGGAATCCACAATACAAGTTCCTTCAATGTCATTTCACATGCCCTGGAGATGTTTATTCCTCCAAGCAGTGTCTGGTTGGCCTTTGAGTTGAGCCTTGTACCACCACATTCGCTGCAGATTTTAGTTTCAAGAAATTTGTTTATCTTTGTAAGGCCTTTTTCTGTTTTTGCCTTTTTCAGGGCTTCCTCAATTGCCTTGTGGGCATTTCTGTACTCTGCATTGAGTTCAAAGAGCTTTCCGTTTTTTGAAGGAATGTTCACATACCTTTTAACTGCAGGACCATTATAGACAATATCTTTTTCCTCATCTGTCAAATCCTTAAACGGAACATCGATTCTTACGCCGAGCTCTCCTGCAACACGGTACATCCAGGATATTCCGAACTGGTTCCATGCGTCAACCGCACCTTCTTCAAGGGTTTTTGTTTCATCTAAAACCAGTTTTGTGTCATCGACATCGCGAATAAATCCCGTTCCGCTGCATTTCGGACATGCTCCGTCGGAGTTGAATGCGTATTCCTCAGCGCCAAGACCATAGAATTCCTCACCGCATTCATGACATTTAATCGGCATCTCACGTGCAACGTTAATGGTCGGCTCCTGCATATGTCCGTTTGAACAGAAATAGCTGCCGCATCTTGAATACAATAATCTCAGAGAGTTTAGAAGTTCTGTGGATGTTCCGAACGTTGAGCGGATATTCGGAATGTTCGGCCTTTGGTGAAGGGCCAGGGCTGCCGGAACGTACTGTATCAAATCGACGCTTGCCTTTCTGGTCTGTGAAATCCTGCGTCTGGTATAGGTTGAAAGTGCGTCCAGGTATCTGCGTGAGCCCTCCGAATAAAGCACTCCAAGTGCCAGTGATGATTTTCCACTTCCTGAAACGCCTGAAACAGCTACAATCTTTCCAAGAGGAATGTCCACATCAATATTTTTCAGGTTATGGACTCTTGCTCCCCTTATGATTATCATATCCTGGTACATAGGTTAATATATGGTGATTCGGCCTAAATATATTTTCATTTTTCAGTAATCTCAACATTTTCCAGAGAGCGGATTTTATCGATTCTCCTGTTTAAAAGAAGAAGGGTTATCTCCAGTGCCTTTGCGATTCCATTTTCTGATCTTTTAAACAGTGCCTCACTGTCGTTTTCAGATAAATCCGCATAAACATCAGTTGTCAATGTAATTTCATATTTGTCTGTTATAACTGATATTGCGCCACGGCCTACACCTGCAGTGGTTCCAACAGCAATATCGCAATCGCTTAAATCCTTTACTGCCTGTGCCATGATTTTGCTTACCTTTTTATCTCCGGCCTCATCATAAACTTTAATTCCTTTAATCAGCATATCAGGCTTTGGAGGATTTTCAACATTCAATATCTTTACAACAGCCTCTATTGTGGGAATAAATAGACTGCATGTTACGCTAAGCTCACCATAATCAAAATCCCCATAATCCTGAAGGTTCTCCACATATTCGCATCCGAAATTGCCTTCATAGCTCTGGGCTATTGCATGAAGTTCCCTTCCTATTTTTCCATGGGTAAAGCATTCAGCGGTTGCTATTTTTATCATTTTGATCTGCCAGCAATTTTAAAGCGTTCATCGTTATAATTTTTGCAACTTCATCTAAAGTGTATGGAGTTACGGGTTCATTGTCCCTGATCAGCTTGTTTGTTGTTAAAACCAGATGATTTTCTGTTATTCCTTCTTTTCTTAGCTCTTCAACGGCAGGATTTGAATCATCATATTCTGAAATGTCCTTGATTTCAATGTTTTCATCGCCAAAACCGAATATTCCTGCAGTTCCGATTGTCCGGGCTCCCCTTTCATGGGCATGCTTTATAATCTTTGAAGCGACAGGGATTGTATTTCCCCCTGCAATCACTATGATTACCACATCTCCTTCAATCAGGCCGATATTTTCATCGTCAATGTATTCGGGATAGCTTATGACATTTCTGAATTTTTCATCATGGGTGCATAGCTGCTTTATAAAATCCGGCTTGGATTGACCTACTTCAGCACCGAGAAGCGTGAATATTACGTCTCCGCCGTCAATTTTCTGTCCGTCGAATGCACCTATCACTTTAGGTCCTCCTCTGTGAACCTGCATCAGGTTTATTGCTATTCTTAAACCTAATCTTCCGCATCCTATCAAGTCAATTCTTCCTTTTGGAATCTGCTTATCTTCCATTTTCTGAATTTCGTCTGCCATGTTATCACTTCAGTTCTTCTATCGGTTTTTCATCAATAATTTCTATGTCAACATCAAGTTCGCTGAGGACATCTCCAAGAGCATGGAGTCCAGGAACTTCGCTTTCATGATGATTCAGGTCAATTAAAGTTACTCCCAGATTTTTGGCAAGGATTGCGCATTCCTGGGTTAAATCACCGGAAATCAGAATATCCAGATTCTTGTCCCTGGCCAATTCGGTATAGTATGGGTTTTTAAGACCGAAACCGGAAACTATTCCAACATTTTCTATGAATTCATCATCCCCCAATTTGTTCACAATTCGCACATGTGTGAAGTTATCCAAAATATTTCTTTTCAAAACGGCGAATGTCTGATTTGATCTGCACACCCTTCCGATTTTTGTTGAATCGTCAAAATATCCGACGACTTCCAGTTTGAGAGTTTCTGCAAGCGCATCGTTAGCCCCACCATCCATGATGTCCCAGTTTGAATGGATTACATATGTTGGCGTTTTCGGGACAAACAGGGGTGAGTGATGCGTTATTATCAAAGTATTTTCACAATCGGCATCGTATCGAGGCAACAAATCCATATAAATTTTAACGGATTTGATGTCCTGGTTTAAGTCATAATCACCTTTAAATCCAACCTTATCATAGCTTAAAGCCAATGATTGAGGTATTTTCTCATTTATAAATTCAATTATTTTTTTAAGTTTCATAAAATCATTTCTGAAGTTATTCTGTCAATCTCTTCTCTAATCAGCTCATCCAAATCAAAGGGTTTTATTGTAGATACCTTGAATGCGTTTACATCACTCAGCTCAATGAACTTTGCGATATCCTTCTGTTTGAAGATGACCTCTTCAAAAAAGCCCATTTCACAGGCACAGTAAAGAACCCCTGGCCTTTCAAGAAATCTATTCAGTAAGTTAGTTAACACACCTATTGTTAACGTCATTGTTCCGGATGTTTTGGTGTTGATTCCTTTGCTTTTTAAAATAGCCTTATTCTGTGAGTTGACTGCATCCAATCTTTCGTGAATATTATTTTTATCTTTTAGAAGTTTGTCATTGTCTTCAGCCACAGGATCTTCTATAATGAATGCATCAACATCCAATTTTGATGACTGTTCAACGCTTATTCCGCCAAATCCGGTTGTATCGATTACAACATCTCCAGAATATATCAAATCAAGGTCTGATGAAAATTCGATTTCATTTTTCAGACTTCCTCCCAAACCGGTTTGCAATAGCTCTTCAAGATGGGGATAAATGTCAATCAATAAAATATTTTCATATTTTCCGCTTAGTTTTTTAACGATTCCCACACCAGTAAAATAAGTTCCGATTACAACGATTTTGGCATTAAGGTCAATGTTCAGGCTTTCAATATATTCAAAAACGGCATCTGATTTTTTTGAAATGATTTCATTGAAAATGTCAATCAGTTTTATTTCAGATTTTATTGTAAACACTTCAGAGGTTATTCCAGTATCAACATTCATCATTTAGCCTTCCATTTTTTTAAATCCGATTTTTTCAAGAGCTTCACATGCTTCCTCATAGACTGCCTCTTCGATTGTCTTTTTATGAATCAGATGTGAAGGTGACATTCCGGCCGTCAGTATCCTTCCCTTATTGTCAATGAAAATCAGTAAGGAACCTGAACCGGGAATTCCCAGGCGTCCTCTGGCTATTATCAAATCGGCGTCACTCTGGTCAAGGGCAATGTATGCCTTTGCAAGTGCAGGAATTCTGCTGGTATCTGCAGTGTTGGTGTTAATCTGAAGTATTTCAGCTTCAGGAAGTCCGTATGAACTTAAAACATCGTTTAAAACTTCAACCTTGATTCCATTCTTATTTGGTATGCATATCCTTTCAGCATTTCTTATATAGTCCTGAATTTCTGCAATTTCTTCGGGAGTGTCTCCGAACCTGCCGTTGTTTTCGGACTGCTCAAATGCATTCCTTATCATCCTTTCAAATGCCATATTATCATATCTTAAAAAAAGAGATTAAATAGTTTGAGGTATCAAATCCAGTTTTTCAATGACATTTACAACTTCATTGTAGTTTCCGTATTCGGGAGATCCCACACCTTTAACTTCATGAGGATAATTGTCGGCTATTACTGTTGCCAGGTTGTTTGCACCTGCCTTAAGTGAAAATTCCACATTTTCAGGACCGACTGTCGGTGTCGGCATTGTAATTGTAATTTCAGGATACATTATTCTTGTAACGGCAACCATTTTCAGCTGTTCTTTAAGCGGAAACGCAGGATGATTTTCCATCGGCGTGCCCTCATAAGGATTGAATCCCATTATTGGAATTTCATTCAATGTCTTGAAATTGGACAAGTATCTAAGATGCCTTATCCTATCCTCCTTGCTTTCACCAAGACCTAAAAGCAGACCTGAAGACAATGCAATGCCCGCATCGCTTATCCTTTCACAGGTCAGTATCCTCTGATCAAGTGAGTCACCGGGTTTTCTTTGATAGAATATTTCCTCGTTAATTGTCTCCAAATTGCAGCAGATGGTATCGGCGCCGAGCTCTGCCAGTTCACGCACTGACTTTTCGGTCAGGTCTCCTCCGACGTTGACAAGAATTTCCAAATCGGACTGTCCTTTGACTATTCTACAGGCGTTTACTGCCTGTTTTCCCTTGTATCCATAGCCTCCGGAACAGCTTACTCGGGGAATATGTGCTTCCTCAATGGATTTTACCGCAGCCAGAATTTCATCATTGGACTTGTAGAATGCATTGTAGTATCCCTTTTCAGAGGTTTCTTCGGCAAATCCGCAATATTCACATCTAGGCTGAATCTGGCATTTGTTTGTAAGGTGAACTGTTGAAGTCAACTTAATGACTTTTGACTGATTATCTCTTATCTCGCATGCTGTCTTGAACAGTTTTTCCAAATCTTCGTCATTTTCAATGTTTAACAATTCTAAAAATTCATCATCACTTAACTCTTGACCCTGTTTTGCTTTATTTAAAATATCATCAATCAATTTAACACCTTACTCCGATTTATTAATGATTAACTTATTTTTTAATGGCTATTTCACTAACAATTAAAAAATAAGTTAAAAGAATTGTTGATAAAAATCAACAATCGTAACTTATTGTGTTTATTCGTCTTTTCCTAAGTAATCCAATACTGTAGGTACAATTTCTGCGAGAGAACCGAAGTTCATTGAATCTGCAGTACCTAATAATGCAGCAGGGTTTAAAGCATCGTCCATTTTGTCGATACCTTCATTTTGCATCAATGCGGTTACTTGGGTTAAAGCTTCGTTAGCCATCATTTGTGCAAATCCAGCAGGTGCACCTAAGATTTGGGTAACGGTGTCTCTGTAAGCTAAGATACCTGCGTAGGTAATAGCAGTTACTGCGGAACACATGTCACATACAGGACCTACCATGTTAGCAGGTAATGTGAATGCAGATCCTCTTGCTTTTTGACCTAAGTCCATTAAAGTGTCAATGGAAGCTTGGTCTGCGAAACCTTCAGCGATGTAAACCTGTCCTTTCATTTCAGGTACTGCACCTGGGTGGTAGGAAGCTACGTTGACATCGGTTCCTAAGTCTTCGAAGATTTTGTTTAATCCTGTAGTAGGAATGGTACATGCGTGAGTTACGATAGCGCCAGGTTTAATAGCATCAGCGAATTTTTCGATGATAGCAGGTTGCATACCTCCTTCAGGTAACCAGGTCATAACCCAGTCAGCGTCAGCAACAGCTTCACGGTCATCATTGATACATTTCATGCCTAAGTCTTCAGGGTGAGTGAAGTGAATTGCACCTTTTTCTGGTTTTGGTACAGTTTCAGCTAATTCTGCAACTTTTTCTCTGATTGCAGGCATTACTTCTTCAGGGTTTCCTGCTTTGTGAGCTGCAATTACTTCTGCATAATCGAAATCATCTACAACAGTGAAGTCTCCATCAAATACTGGGTCAGATACAACTACTTCATCTACACCAGCTAATTCTTATAATTCTGCACCCATTTCAATGGTTGAGTGAGTCATGGAAATGTTTTCTTTTCCTGTTGCTTCTGCAACTTCTACAGCTCTTGAGAAGTTGGTAATTCCACTTGCAGCGTGTGTTCTATAACATCCTGCACCTAAAATTGCTACTTTCATTTTTTTATCTCCTTTACCATCATCTTTTAAGAATCTTTCTTTTAATTTAGAAAGAACCATCTTTTTGTCTCCATAATTTGGATTTACTTTTTTTAAATAAATTTATTTAAAAAAATTTTACTACATGGTAAATAAATATAATTGCTTTTTTATTACAAAAATATGGTAGTTTATGCCATGTAGTAATATATTTAATTTAAAAAGTGATACTATTTAAATCTTTACATTGCGCTCATTTTAGTATTATTTTAACTATTAATTTTCCTTTTTTAGTAATACTAGTATTACTTTTTATTTATGATAAAACAATATAAAAATCTAATTTAGGTAAACCTAAAACGAAAGATATTTATTAAAGATTTCACTGAAAAATATATAAGTTAATTTAATTTCTGGAGAATTTTTCATGTATGATTTAATAAAGGATGCAGTTCATGACGATGATGCTGCAATTGAAATATCAAAAATGGATAAAGACGTGACATCTGTTGTTGATGCAATTTCCGAGCTCTCACTGGAAGAGACAATGAAACTGGGAATGCAGTTTAAGAGATTTCCCCTGGGATGTGATTTGACCGAAGTGGTTGCGGGAACCTGTGCCTCTGATTTGGAACTTATGGATCTTTTGGGAAACTGCAGACTGGCGGATACGATAGGAGCACCTATTCACATCTGCGCATATGCCTTTTCAGACATTGGTGAGAAATTTGGAATGCGCGGAGTTGAAGTGATGAAAAAGGTGCATGAAATCGTTGACGTGCCTCTTGATTTGGACCACTTCGGTGAAAACGGAGCAATGAGACTTCCGAAAAACATCAGCGGATGCGGCGGGGAATGCTATAACAAAGGCCCTGCATTTACCGAATGTCCTAGAGGAAGAATCCATGAAAGACTTATAGACAAGGAACTTTCAGAAAAGGACGATAAGGAGGAATGGATCAAATTATCATCTTCCGTTGCAGTCAATGTCACATCAGAACAGACCGGCGACGGTCATGCAGCACCATTAAGAGAAGCCGAAGACATTGCAAATTTAGCTAAAAAATACGGAAGAGGCCTGGAATCAATAATGTTTGTTGGTGACGGATATGATGAGGTAATCACAGGTTTTGAAAAGTCCATTGAAATTGGAGCTGACGTCATTGTAGTTGAAGGAGGTCCGTTCAACAGATGCGAAAATACTACGGAAGCCTTTGCAAAAACAATAGCCACCGCAAGAATACTGTCACCAGGAAAAGTTGTTGCAACCAACGGTGCATATGAACACGAAGTGAGAGCCGGATTGAGATCAGGGCTGAATATGGTGATAACAGGCTTTCCGAAAAATCATCACGGATACATGTGCGGATATGAGCCTGGAACCGCCAGAAGAGGTAAATTCGGCCTTCCAAGAATCATGCAAATCATTAATGAAGAATTCCCAAACCGTGGACTTCCAGCACAGAAACACGATTTGCTGGCAATAGCAACAGCAGTTAAGATTGCAGGACCAGGCTACATCTACCCGAGAAAAATCGGAGCTTACCACATAGGCGATGCACACTGGGCAACCCTTGTTCATTCAAGAATGTATCAAAACATTGAACTTAAACATACTCTAGATGAGATTGTAAGCCTTGCAGAGGGAAGCACGATTTCCCTGCATGGAGGACGCTTTATCTCATGGGTAATAGCTAATGAACTGGACAAATACGTTGATGAGATTATCATTTCAGATGTCGATGAATGGGTATTGAAAAACAGTGTCGATAACCTGCAAAATGCATTGAATTCAACAATTATCGCCGAAAAAGATGACAAGACTGCAGCAGACAATGCGGACTTTTCAATCGCTTCATCAACAATGATTCCTGTAAAAGAAAACATTCTCAAAAAAGTTCCGAATGCATTGACAATAGTTTAGATCAGTTTATAGTAATATTTTTTTAGAAAAAAGTAATCTATTAATAGTATTATTTTTAAAAAAAGTATTACTTTTCATTTCTTATTTTTCCAAACGTATTTAAGAAAAATTTAATCAAATCATATATTTTTTAAAATAACTTCCAAATCATATTTATTTATGGATTTTAAAAGAATTTATTTATTATTTTTAAATTTTAAAGATTTTTCATATTATGGTTAATTAATACCTGGCCATAATGAAGGACAATAACAGAACATTACTTAAAATCAAAGACATAAAATTGTTAATAATTGATTGTAAGAAT